>JACZXW010000123.1 GCA_022571415.1 Pseudomonadota bacterium | reverse complement strand
GATGTTAACTGATGCTTGATCCAAAACTCATAAGAAATGACCTTGAAGGCGTCGCAGCCAAGCTGCTGACCAAGAAATTTGAACTCGATGTACCCGGGATCCAGGAACTGGAATCCCGTCGCAAGGAGGTGCAGGTAAAGACAGAAGCTTTGCAGGCCGAGCTCAATGCGCGTTCAAAATCGATCGGTCAGGCAAAGTTAGAGGGTGATGACATAGCACCTCTACTGGCCGAAGTTAAATCTCTGGGGAATCTGCTGGATGAACAAAAATCCGAACTGGAAGAGATCCGGTCCGCGTTGGATGAAATTGTCTGGGCGATACCTAATTTGCCGGATGATTCGGTGGCCGAAGGAAATTCTGAAGACGACAATGTTCTGGTGAGGAGCTGGGGTGACCCGCCAGAATTTGCATTCAAACCGAAAGATCATGTGGACCTGACGCAAGAAAGCGGACATATGGATTTCAAGGCCGCAGTGAAAATTACGGGCTCACGCTTCGTTGTACTCACCGGGCCATTGGCGAGAATGCATCGAGCGCTGGCGCAGTTTATGCTTGACGTGCATTCCAGTGAACACGGCTATGAGGAAATGTGCGTGCCTTTTATCGTGAACAAGGATTCGCTCATGGGCACTGGCCAACTGCCTAAGTTCGAGGAAGACCAGTTTAAGTTGAATGATGAACGGGAACTCTACCTCATCCCGACCGCGGAAGTGCCTGTCACCAATTTCGTCAGAGATGAAATAATTGCCGCGGAGCGTATGCCGTTAAAATATGTCTGTCACAGTCCTTGTTTTCGCAGCGAGGCGGGCAGTTACGGAAAAGATACAAGAGGGATGATCAGGCACCACCAGTTCGAGAAGGTCGAGCTCGTGCAGATGGTCAAGCCGGAAGATTCCCGACAGGCCCACGAAGAACTCACCGGCCATGCAGAAGCCATCCTGCAGAAGCTTGGCTTACCTTATCGGGTCGTCAGCTTGTGTGGCGGCGACCTGGGGTTCGCAGCAAGCAGGACCTATGACCTGGAGGTGTGGTTGCCAGGCCAGGGTAAGTACCGGGAGATATCCTCCTGCAGTAACTATCTTGATTTTCAGGCGCGTCGCATGCAGGCACGCTGGCGCAATCCTGATAGCGGAAAACCTGAGCTGTTGCATACATTGAATGGCTCGGCATTAGCGATCGGCCGGACCCTGGTGGCGGTTCTTGAAAATTACCAGCAGGCCGATGGCAGTATTGCGGTGCCGCAGGTATTGCAGTCTTATATGGGTGGGGTTGCGGAAATTCTGTTGTAGTTAAAATACTGGAGTTGGTAAAACAACCGTCTTTGCCTCCCGCAATTTCACTTAGTGAAACAGCTGCCGGGACTTGGCGTTTGGCCTGTGGCCAAGCCACCCTTGCCTCTCGCAATTTCACTTAGTGAAACAGCTGCCGGGACTTGGCGTTTGGCCTGTGGCCAAGCCACCCTTGCCTCTCGCAATTTCACTCGGTCCGACGTATCGGCGTGAAATGCTGCCGGGTGCGGCGTTTGGCTTTCAGCTAAGCCACCGCTAGGCCAAAGCCGCCTCGTTAGTCGCAATTCGCGGGCTTGGGCAGGCCGGCAATTTTGCTGATGAGTTTCACTGGCTTACCCGAAAACAGTTGCATCAGGTGGATGCTGTTTCCTTTCCTTTCTCCCAGTCGCTCCCGCGTTACCTTAACCAGGACCCGGGTAGCGGGTGAAATCTTGTGTTGTCGATAGTAGTCACGCACCAGGCTGATGACTTCCCAATGGTCATCCGTCAAAGCAATCCCTTCGTTATCGGCGAGTGTGAGTGCAACCTCGGTATTCCAATCAGTCAGGTGTCTCAGGAACCCCTCTTTGTCCAGATTCAGGTCCACGGAATCAAAACCAGTTGCTGATGGAATCGGCGTCACAACACAGCTGTACGAACGTTTCGTAATTTGCCCGATGGATCTCGGGATCTACACGGTCAGATAGTCCACGCGCATCCATGTCAGGCTGCAGCACGTGGAGATGATTGCTTGCCAGGTTTAGCGTTCGCCCAAGCAGGCAGTAGACGCCGTCTTCGAGGAACAGGACCTGGTCATTCTCCTGCACAAATGCGCCTGAAACCTGGAGTGCGCGAGGACTATTAAAAGTATGCAGGATCATCAGAAGTTCAGGATAACGTCGTTGGAAGCAAGCAAGGCTGCAACATCCTTATCTTCCAGGGCTGTTACATCGATCACAAGATCTGATTCGTTAATGGCATGGCTCAGCAGATGAGCTTTGCTGCAAAACACCTTGTCAACACCATAGTCTCGCAGGGCGGCGAAGGTCAGAGAGAAATTTTTCTGCCCTGTCTGCTGGGTATCCTGGTTTTTAAGCAGCTGCAGGATACCGTCCCCGAGGAATAGGGCGCTGCAGTCGGCGAAAGCAGAGCCCATCAGCAAGGCATCCAATCCCTCCTGTGCCTTGATGCTGCCATGAGGCGAACAGGTATGAACGAAGAGCAGGGTTTTCATGTCAGGCGCCAAACGTTACCAGGCGATCAGCATTGAGCCCGGCATCGATTAGTTGTCCTAACCCGGAAATCGTAAACGATGAGTCCAGATTGGCATTTGATTTTTCATAGCGATCTGCTTCTGTTCTGTCCAATACACCTCTCCTGAGCGCTGATGCGATGCAGACGATAAGCTCTATCTGGTTAGCCGCAGCGAGACTGGACCACATTTGTCGTATGTCTGGCTCATCCTGGGGCGGGGCAATGGCTTCATTGCCGGTGTAAACACCATCGTGGTAAAAAAATACACGATAAATTTCGTGTCCTTGATCAAGCACGGCTTTCGCAAAGTAAAACGCCGACAAGGGTGCCTGATGGGAGTAGGGGGCGCCGTAGACGACGATAGCAAATTTCATTTATTTAAAAAAAGAAAAGCCCTGGTGCGATTTTCACACCAGGGCAGATGATGAACGAGAAATCAGTCGTCGCCAAAGGCGCCGAATAAATGCATCAGGCTGGCGAAAATATTGTAGATGCTCAGATACAGGGAGACAGTCGCCATCAGATAGTTGGTCTCGCCGCCGTTTAGTATGCGGCTGGTATCAAATAGTATAAATCCTGACATGAGGATTACGATGGCAGCCGACAAAGCGAGGTGCAAACCTGAAATATAGAATCCGAACATGCTGCCAAATAGCATGAGTAGCATCGAACCGAACACGACGAACAGGCCTGTCATCAGGAAGCCAGCCATGTATGAAAAGTCCTTCTGGGAGACCAGCACATAACCCGACAATGAAAAGAAAATGATCCCGGTTAAACCAGCGGCGGTCATGACTGTTTGGGCACCCGCAGCAGTCTGCGCGTAAAAGTTGATCAGAGGTCCCAGGGCAAAACCCATAAAGCCGGTGAAGGCGAAGACCATCGCAATACCCCAGACACTGTTCTTCAGTTTGTGCACGCCGTACAACAATCCGAACATCACCAGCAGTGACATGAGTCCCATATGCGGCGCGTCAATTACGATTGCCACTCCGGCCATCATGGAACTGAATATAAGGGTCAGGGACAGCAACATATAGGTGTTGCGTAGTACCTTATGGGTAGAAATGACCGCCTGTGGACGGTCGATTACAAATTGTGCATCTGCCATGTGTGTCTTCCTGGTTAAAGCTTCTTGCATTGCCGTCTGCATTAGGATCATGCAGTCGGCGATTAGTGCATTATAACAAATTAAAGTTTACGGTTTGCAACATTAAAATCAAGCCATGATTCCCGTGGACCTAATAAAAACAAGGACATAGCCGGGAGGGCCCATACTTTTGACCTGCTTCGTTTCGAATAATTCCGCCGGGCTACAGGAGTTTAAATGAGGGTGATTGAAAAAGAATCAAGGGCTATCAGTCGCACTGAAATTAACGCAAAATCAAAGTGGGGAGACGAAATATGACTAAATTACTTTTTTCGTGTTTGGTGTTGTGCCTGGCGAATCTGGTCCATGCCGACGAGCTTCGGGTCAACGCTGCGGAGATCGTTGGCTATGGTATTTTTGATACCTCCAGTATAGTGACAGGTCGCGGATTCACCGCGTCGTCCATCGCCCAGGATAATGTCAAGGGGGTTCGATTTATCGAATACACGACAGATATTCCCGCTCAACTCGGCCTGAACTTCGGCATACAGTATGTCATCAACAGCAGTCCACGGGGACAGCACATCAGGCTTACGTCTGTCGTCAAATTTCCGCAGGGGGGCCTGCAACGTCCAAGGGGACGCCTATATGCAGAATCCCGTGACACTCGCGAGGTTGCCATTGGACGAAAGGTGCTCCATGGATACGGCTTCGATGAAGAATGGGAGATGGTTCCTGGAACCTGGATATTTGAACTGTGGTATCGCGATGCGCGTCTGATCAAAAAGACATTCAATGTCTACCTGCCCGATGTCGTAAAAGAGGCCGAAGTCGTCTCGCCAGAATAAATAACCTTAACAATGTGAAAGCAATCGAGTATATTGCGCGCGCCGGAAGGGTAGGAAAGTGGTTTACTCCAGCAGTCTTGAAAACTGCCGTGCCGAAAGGCACCGTGGGTTCGAATCCCACCCCTTCCGCCAGTTTGTACTCCGATAAACTCCATTTAAATAACTAAGACCCACTGATACTACTGCTTCACAGCCAATAGTTACTCCATTTGAGTCCTTCACATTTAGTTTGAATCCGGCTACACTATGTAGATAGAAGTGTAGATACAGGGTGCGGCGGATGGCTCGAATGGTCAATCGACTTTCAGCTATGAAGGTCTCGAAGCTGAAGAAGCGAGGATGGTATTTAGACGGTCTGGGGCTCTATCTGCAGGTCTCAGAGTCCGGGAGCAAGTCCTGGGTATTTCGCTTCACCTCTAACGGTAAACAACGCTGGCATGGCCTGGGTGCTTACTCTAAGTCATCCAATTCACTCAGTCACGCACGAGAACAAGCTGATAGATGTCGTCAGCTACTTCGTCAAGGCGTGGATCCAATTCGCTGGAAAGAAAAACAGACAGCGCAACGGGCTTTGGAAGCAGCCAAGGCGATGACCTTTGATCAGTGTGCGGAAGCATTCATCAATGACAAAGAGGCAGCCAAGCACAAGTGGACGAATAAAAAACATGTTTCCCAGTGGCGCAATACGCTCAGCACTTACGCGAGCCCGGTAATTGGGAACGTGCCAATCCAGGACATCGATGTCGGGATGGTGCTGAAGATCGTTAAACCGATCTGGGCGATAAAAACGGAAACGGCGTCTCGTGTAAGACAACGTATCGAAACCATCATTTCCTGGGCCACCGTCCACGGATATCGATCAGGTGACAATCCTGCGCGTTGGCGTGGCCACCTGGACCAGGTTCTAGAGAAGCCTGAAAGTGTAAAACACCACGCGGCATTACCTTATCTGGAACTCCCGTCTTTCTACGAGCAGCTGAGGCTTAAAGAGACGCCATCCTCCCTGGCCCTTCGCTTCATCATACAAACAGCCACACGAAGCACTGAAGCCCGGGAAGCACGTAAGGATGAAATAGACCTCGAGGAGCGTGTCTGGTTGATCCCAGCAGA
>JACZXW010000122.1 GCA_022571415.1 Pseudomonadota bacterium | reverse complement strand
TCTTGACGTTGACACAGGCGATGACATAGACAAAACGCCGAAGTTTTATATCGGCGGCAAGCAGGTTCGCCCGGATTCCGGATACAGCCAGGCGGTAGTTGATCACAAGGGTCAGTTGGCTGGATTTGTCGGCGAAGGTAATCGTAAGGACCTGCGTAATGCGGTTGAGGCTGCGCGTAAAGCCGGTAGCTGGACTTCTGCCACTGCTCACAACCGCGCCCAGGTTTTGTACTATGTCGCCGAAAATATGAGCGCGCGGAAAGACGAACTGGCCGGGTTGCTGCAAAAAATTAATGGTTACACGCGTAAGCGGGCGCAAATCGAATGCCAGTTATGTTTGCAGCGGTTGTTTTACTACGCTGCCTGGGCGGATAAATACGATGGCGATGTCCATTGTGCCCCGATACGTGGCGTGACCATCGCCATGAAAGAAGCGTGTGGCATCATCGCTATCGTCTGTCCGGACGAACAGCCGCTGCTTGGCCTTGTATCCTTGCTGGCTCCCGCGATCATCATGGGTAACCGGGTCGTCATGGTGACGTCATCTTCGAACCCGCTGCTTGCGTCAGTGCTCTACCAGATTCTGGACACCTCCGATGTACCAGGAGGCGTGGTTAATCTTATCCAGGGTGACCGAAATATCCTCAGTAAGACCCTGGCAGACCACTATGAAATCGATCATATCTGGTACTTTGGTGACCAGGAAGGTTCACAGATGGTCGAGGCTGCCTCCGCCGCAAGCCTGAAGCGGACCTGGGTCAACGACGGCAAGGTGCGTAACTGGGCCGATAACGAACAAGGCCAGGGGCAATCTTTCCTGCGCCAGTCCACTGAAATTAAAAATATCTGGATACCCTACGGAGAATAATGGCAACAGGTCGCAGCGAATCTGAGAAACGGATCCTTATTCTGGTATTTGATTCCCTCGGTATCGGCGCAAGCTCGGACGCACAGAAATACGGTGACCAGGGGGCCAACACCCTGGGAAGAATCATGGATGCCTGCGCCAATGGGGAGGCGGATGTTGACGGCTTGCGCCAGGGACCCTTGCATATTCCTTTTCTCGAACAGTTCGGTCTGCTGCACGCCCTTGCCGCCAGTGATGATCGCTACCAGTGCCCGGCGGCTAAGGCCACGGCGACCTGGGGATTCGCTGAGGAAAAGAGTACCGGCAAGGATACACCCAGCGGACATTGGGAGATTGCGGGCGTCCCGGTCATGGAGGAATGGGGTTTTTTCCCCCAGTGTTCTCCCTGCTTTCCTGAAGATTTAATTACTGACCTGGTGGCCGAGGCCCGGCTCCCGGGAATCCTGGGCAACTGCCACGAATCAGGAACAGAAATTATTGAACGTCTTGGCGCAGAACATATCCGCAGCGGCAAGCCAATCTGCTACACCTCCGCCGATTCGGTATTCCAAATCGCCGCCCATGAACAGCACTTCGGCCTCGAGCGTTTATATGAGGTCTGCGACATCGCCAAACGGCTGACTTCAAGCCTCAACATTGCCAGGGTCATTGCCCGCCCGTTTACAGGAGACAGTCCCGACAACTTCAAGCGCACCGGTAATCGTCGTGACATCACCACTGCGCCACCTGCAGATACATTGCTGGACAAGATAATTGCAGCTGGTGGCCAGGTGATTTCCATCGGCAAAATCGCTGATATATTTGCCCACCGGGGGATCAGCTACGGCGTTAAAGGTGACGGCAACATGGCTTTGTTCGATCAATTGCTGGAGCAGATGGCGCTTGCTGCATCCGGCAGCTTGTTGTTCGTAAACTTTGTCGACTTTGACATGTTGTACGGTCATCGCCGGGATATACCAGGTTATGCCGCTGCGCTCGAAGCAATCGACAAGCGGATGCCGGAGTTTATGGCGGCCTTGCGAGAAGGCGACCTGGCCTTGATTACCGCAGATCATGGCTGCGACCCTGGATGGCCTGGCAGCGACCACACGCGAGAACATGTGCCTGCTATTTTCCTGAGCAAGACAGGCGAGCCTCGAGCCCTCGGCAAACTGGCAGGTTTTGACAAGATGGGCAGCATCCTTGAACAACACCTTGCCGTCACCTGAATCGTTGGAATCAAATCCGTTATTCTTGCGCGACCCGGCAGGAATCGATTCAAATGTAATTGGAGATACCTGATATGACCAAGTTACGCGGTGGTTTAATTCAAATGGCCCTCAAGGCCTCCACGGAAGAGAGCCCTGAAGCGATAAGAGAGGCGATGTTGTCCGCCCACGCGCCCATGATAGAAAAAGCCGGAGCTGAAGGTGTCCAGGTGCTTTGTTTGCAGGAAGTGTTTACACAGCCTTATTTTTGTCCCAGCCAGGACAACAAATGGTACGCCGCTGCGGAATCGATTCCTGACGGACCGACGGTTAAACTGATGCAGGAGTATGCGGCTAAATACGAGATGGTCATCGTGGCGCCAATCTATGAAGCCGACGACACGGCAGGCATCTATTACAACACGGCTGCCGTGATTGATGCTGATGGGTCCTATCTCGGCAAATATCGCAAAACGCATCTCCCTCAGGTGGCTGGATTCTGGGAAAAATTCTTTTTCAAACCAGGCTCATCGCACTGGCCGGTCTTCAATACCCGCTACTGCAAGCTGGGCGTCTACATCTGTTATGACCGGCATTTCCCCGAGGGCTGGCGCGCACTCGCCCTGGCGGGCGCCGAATATATCGTCAATCCATCGGCCACAGTGGCCGGGCTTTCGGAATACCTGTGGCAGCTGGAGCAACCGGCAGCGGCGGTGGCGAACGGCTGCTGGATCGGCGCCATCAATCGCGTAGGCACGGAGGCGCCGTGGAATATCGGTGAATTTTATGGTCAGAGCTATTTTGTAAATCCTCGCGGCAAGATCGAAAAACAGGCCAGCCGGACCGAGGATGAACTCATCGTACACGACATGGATATGGATATGGTCAAGGAAGTACGGGACCTGTGGCAGTTTTTCCGGGACCGCAGGCCAGAGCTTTACTCACCTCTCACTGATGTGGATTAGACGGGGTCAGGGATTAGACGGGGTCAGAGTAAAACCACGAATATTATCCGTTAGATTTCCAGTCTTATTCAGCCGAGGCGCCTATTGTCCCGACTATTCCGCAAGGCTTTGAGCTGTTTACGAAATCGTTCATTCCCCAGGATCAGACCTTTGCTCGAAGCATGTCTAATGTCATCAATGACTTCTTCGCCTAATTCCGATCTGAAAAGCGCCCGGTAGCTTTTTCTTCGGGCACGGTCTGATTCGCCAAGTTTCAGATAGTAGCTGTGTGGTTTCCACAATTTTGTCGATCTACCGAATGCAGCGCTGCGATAACTTGACCATACATAGCCTGCTGGATCGCTCACCATTCCAGCTCGTACTGGGTTTAGTTCGATGTAGCGCTGGCAGGCAAGAACGTATCCGGCATCCTGAACCAGGTGTGACTTGTACCTGCCTTCAAATAACGTACCAGTTCGACGATACGCCCGATTGAAATACCTGACGTACTGCCGGCCGATATACTGCATTGAAAGTGCAATGGATTCTTCGGTACCCGGGGTCACCAGCAAATGGACGTGATTTGTCATGAACACCCATGCGTGTACAGCCAATTCGTATTTTTCTGTGGCTTCCCAAAGCCAGTTTGAATAGGCGGACAAATCCTTATTAGAGGAAAAAAAGATTTGTCGATTATTTCCTCGCTGTATCAGATGCTGTACATAACCAGGGGGACAGAATCTAGGTCGTCTGGGCAATTCAGCCTCCAGATGGGAAGGGGAAGTGAATTGGGTACAGTTGCATCTTGAAATTCAGAAAAATACAGGAGATTGGTGAAACGGGTGCTGACGCCCGGATTATATTTCTGTAGGACATTGCCGCTGTTTATCGCGGTAATGAAGTCTAACGTGTAACTTTCGCGGTTTTACTCTGACCCCTTCTATTCTATTGAACTGGTGTGTGTTGCCAAGTACGATATAAATCTGAATGGGAGAATTGTATGGGTGTTCAATACCTGGAAAGTAGTGGTGAGAAAAGGCACGAGTTATCGGTCCGTATGCTGAGCGGAGATATGACGGTTTCCAATAAGGAAACCGAAGCAGCGTTCGCGATTGATCCGTATTTCGACGTCAATGAGATCCCGCTGAATGGTCTGGACCCATCTCATCCGGCGCTCTTCGCGGCCGATACCATGTGGGATCATTTTGCACGCCTGCGCAAAGAAGATCCCGTGCATTACCATGAGGAAAGTATTGTTGGTCCCTACTGGTCGGTTACCCGATATGAAGACATCATGCAGGTGGACAAACAACATGATGTGTTTTCCTCGCAGCAACGCCTCGGTGGCATTGTGTTGGGTGGCGTTGCCCGGGATGACGACGACGATTTTGCGCTGCCCATGTTCATTCAGGAAGATCCACCCAAACATGATGACCAGCGTCGTGTCGTAACGCCCATGTTTATACCTCGAAATCTTGCAGAGCTGGAGCCTCTTATACGTGAGCGTGCAGGCATGATTCTGGACAATCTGCCACGCAATGAAGAGTTCGATTGGGTGAAACACGTTTCGATTGAACTCACCGGTCAAATGCTGGCGACTCTCTTCGATGTTCCACAGGAAGATCGATTGAAGCTGGTCTACTGGTCCGATACGGTCGCGAATCTCTCAGACCCGGATGTTTTTGAAAACCCGGAGGAGGGTTTCCTGGTTTTGTTCGAATGTCTCGAATACTTCACTGAGTACTATGAGGCACGTAAAAAGGAACCCGCAAAGTTCGATCTCATATCGATGCTGGCTCACGATGAGTCTACAAACAACATGTCGCCCCAGGAGTTGCTCGGTAACATCATCCTGTTAATCGTTGGTGGTAACGACACGACTCGCAACTCAATTTCAGGTGGTGTGTTGGCGTTGAACCAGAATCCGGATCAGTACGAAAAACTGCTGCAAAATCCGGGACTCATTCCAAAAATGGTGCCAGAGATTATCCGCTGGCAGACGCCGTTGGCGCATATGGCTCGTACCGCGGTTGTGGATACTGAACTCAATGGCAAACAGATTAAGAAGGGTGACCGTGTTGCCATGTGGTACATTTCCGGAAATCGGGATGAGGACTATATAGAAAACCCTAACGAATTCATTATTGATCGTGCCAACCCGCGTACCCATACTTCGTTCGGATATGGTGTGCATCGTTGTGTGGGTAATCGCCTTGCGGAAATGCAGCTTCGTGTGATGTGGGAGGAAATTAACAAACGCTTCGCCAAGGTTGAGGTGACGGGTGATCCGGTGTTGCAGAAATCCAGTTTCGTCCATGGTATCCGTGAGTTACCGGTGACGCTTCGCGACTAACGTCAAAAACAGACCTGGTAGCGCTTGGCCACAATGTTCGTATCATCACTCCTTCATGAGTAAATGGTTCACTGGAAGGAGCAAGCTTGCTGTCTAGTCAAGTTCGCCAATGGACTCGCCGATACAGCCGGAGAGGGTGAATCACCCATCTAATACAGACGACATTACAAACCTTCAGGATCAGATCAATCACAACCTGGACATGACCGGGGTTCTCAAGGATGAAATT
>JACZXW010000032.1 GCA_022571415.1 Pseudomonadota bacterium | reverse complement strand
GGTTCCCTGGGGAGGATGTGAAAGTCATTCTCAGCGCTCCGCGCAAGGGCAATCTTATCGCCCGCCTGCGCAGCCCGGATCCGGATAAGGAACCGGTGTTGTTCCTGGCACATCTTGATGTCGTGGAAGCAGATCCACAGGATTGGAGTTTTGATCCTTTTACATTTCGCGACGAGGGGGATTATTTCTATGGTCGTGGCACGCTGGATGACAAGGATGAGGCCGCAATACATATTGCCAATCTAGTCTGGATGAAACGTCATGGTTATAAACCAAACAGGGACATTATTGTTGTACTCAGTGCTGACGAGGAAGGAGGACCAGACAATGGCGTTCAATATCTCCTGGCGAATCATCGGGACCTTGTGGATGCAGCCTTTGTCATTAACGAGGGTGGCGGCGGTACGATTTTGGACGGACGCCATGTGACCAACAGGGTGCAGACGGCCGAAAAAGTATACCAGTCCTATATCCTTGAGGTGACGAATCCCGGCGGTCACAGTTCTCGTCCACGGGAGGACAATGCCATTTATCAGTTGGCCCGGGCGCTGATTCGCATCGCGGGTCATGTGTTTCCGGTGGCATTAAACGAGACCACAAGGGCCATGTTTACGGCCTATGCCAGTACCCTGTCCGCAGACTCTGCGGCCATGATTCCAGGACTGTTGCAAACACCTCCCGCCGGGGAAAGCGTGGACTACCTGGAAAAGGATTATGGCGCCTTGTTCAGAACCACCTGTGTGGCAACCCAGCTGGAGGCTGGCCATGCGGAAAATGCACTGCCCCAGAGAGCCAGGGCGACGCTTAACTGCAGGGTGTTACCGGGTGTCCCACTGGAAGATATCATTGCCACCCTGACGAGTGTGATAGCAGACGATGGCGTAACCATCACGCCGGTCCAGGATGCGACGCTAAGCGATCCATCGCCGCTGCACGATGAAATAATGATACCGATAAAACAAATCAGTGAAAGTATGTGGCCTGGAGTTACCCTCGTCCCGTCCATGAGCACGGGTGCTACCGACGGCCTCTATTTCAGGAATATTGGAATTCCCGTATATGGCGTTTCCGGTATTTTTTACGCTGTAGGAGAAAACAGGGCGCACGGCCGGGACGAAAGGATTTTACAACGTTCATTCTTTGACGGACTGGAATTCCTGTACAGATTGATGCGCGCCTATACCAGTCCGTTGGACGAAGCGCCCGAGGGCGTTAAATTATAGCTAAGGAACGTCTGATTAACAGGATATTTTCGTCAGAACTGTTCTTCAAGAGAAGGAAGAGGCGCACGCAGAAAATTTGTTAACATGCGTTGAGTTAACAAATTTTTGAGTACGACTCTGACGCGGTTATGGCGGAAATAGTGGTGCGGCATACCGACCTTAATCAGACGTTCCCTAATTCCCGTTCGAAGCAGAAAGCGGCATCGGCGAGGGGAATAACTAAACTGCCATCCTGGCTTTTATGGCTTCGTGGCATTGATAATCGACCAGAGAAAAGTCTGTCATCACAAAATCGTCTATCGAATCCTGGCCGCGATTTTCTATATACAGAGTCGGCAGGGGTAACGGCTCCCTGGATATCTGTTCCTTCACCTGTTCAATGGCATCCAGGTAAATGTGTGCATCACCGATGGTATGTACAAATTCCCAGGCTTCAAGGTTGGTGATCCTGGCGATCATGTGCAGCAGCAGGGAATAGGAAGCGATATTAAATGGTGCGCCCAGAAACATATCTGCAGATCGCTGGTACATGTGCAGCGAGAGTTTCCCGTCAGCAACGTAAAACTGAAAAAAGGAATGGCAGGGCGGTAGCGCCACCTGGTCTGACCCTGTTTCACCGGGATTCCAGGCGTTGACAATAATTCGACGGGAATTCGGATTGCTACGAATAGCATCGATGGCTTCCTGCAGCTGATCTATCTGCCTGCCGTCAGGGCTTTGCCAACTTCGCCACTGGGTACCATATACCCTACCCATATCCCCGCCATCGTTGTCGATGCCCAGGCGATCCAGATAATCTTTATAGTTCGCGTCCCAGATTCTGTTGTTCTTATAGATGCTTTTCAGATCATTAATGTTACTGGATCCGGAGATAAACCAGAGCAGCTCTGAGGACATGACCTTCCAGGCCAGTTTTTTTGTCGTGACTGCCGGAAAGCCATCGGCGAGATTGTAGCGGGCATGCAGACCGAAGCAGGATAATGTTCCGACACCGGTCCGGTCTCCACGCCTGATACCGCTGTCAAGTATGAACCGTAGCTGATCGAGGTAGGTTTTCATTCCTGCAGATCAGAGGCTCCCTGGACTATCCACATTTGCTGTCGCCGCAGTTCAGGCAAGTCATGCAGTTATCCATCAATACCATGGCCACGGTGTTACATTTTTTACAAAGCTGGGCGCCGGGAGGAAACCCCGAATCCTGGTCCTGATCGTCATAAGAGCCAGCATTAGCTTCATTGATCCTGGCGGAAACACTTTCGAGATCGGCTCTTTTCTCGGCCAGTAATGCCTTGTGCGCATCACTGAGTTCCTCATCTTCGATGAGGCCCATCTTACGCATGTGAGTTTCCAGCACTTCACCGATTTCAGCAACCAGGGAAGGCATGAAGCGGCCTCCTTTTTTGAAGTATCCTCCCTGGGGATCGAATACCTGCTTGAGCTCTTCCACCAGGAAAGTGGCATCGCCGCCTTTACGGAATACGGCGGAAATAACCCGGGTCAGTGCCAGGATCCACTGGAACTGTTCCATATTCTTTGAATTGATGAACACTTCAAACGGGTATTCCTGCTCGTGTTCCGTGCCTATGTTAAGGACAATGTTGTTGATGGTGACGTACATTGCATGATCGGAAAGCGGTGTCTTGATCTTGTAGGTATAACCTTTGAGTTCATCGGGACGAGCTATCTCCTCATGCATCAATTCCCTGGCAGGAGCGGCCGGTGCCTTTTTGATGCTGTAGTCGACTATATTCTTTTCAATCTTGATCGCCATTTTCTCTCTCTATACCCCCGTTATCCCCGCGAAGCCTGTCCCTGCACAGGCAGGGAGCGGGAACCTGCCACTACTGTTTATACATACAGTTATTTTAACCCAATAGATGGATGTTGCAATGAAAAAATACCGCTAGAACTTACCGTAATAGCCTTCTTTCAACGCGTCATACAGGTTCGCTGCTGAATGCAGTTCACCATCGTATTCGATCTCCTCATTACCCTTGACCTCGATGACCTCGCCATCGTCCAGGGTAAACTGGTAGATGGTGTTTTCCAGGTCCTCTTCCTTCACCAACACTCCCTGGAATGCTTCGGGATTAAATCTAAAGGTAGTACAACCCTTCAACCCCTGCTCATAGGCATACAGATAGATGTCCTTGAAGTCCTCAAACGGATAATCCGTCGGCACATTGGCCGTCTTTGAAATAGATGAATCTATCCATTTCTGCGCTGCTGCCTGTATATCCACATGCTGCGTCGGCGTGACGTCATCAGCGGTGATGAAATAATCTGGCAGCTTTTGTTCTTCATTCTCCGTGTATGGCTGCGCATCAGGGTTGACCATTGCGCGGTAGGCCAGCAGTTCAAAGGAATACACATCGACCTTTTCCTTTGATTTCTTGCCTTCGCGGATAACGTTCCTTGCGTAATGATGCGCGAAGCTGGGTTCAATACCATTGCTCGCATTATTCGCCAGTGACAAACTGATGGTGCCCGTTGGGGCGATGGAGCTGTGGTGGGTGAATCGACATCCTTGCTCGGCCAGTTTCTCCACCAGTTCCGGGTCATGCTTGGCCAGGCGCTGCATATAGCGGGAATACTTCGCCAGCAATATCTTTCCTTTTACCGCATCGCCTTCCTTGTAGCCGTCATCTGCCATTTCCGGGCGCTTTCGCAGCATTTCAGCGGTGACTTCGAAGTCTTCTTCCATGATGTCCGCTGCGCCTTTCTCCTGGGCTAATTCAAGCCCGGTCTGCCAGCCCACCATGGCTAGTTCCCGAGTTACGGTCTCTGTGAACTCGATGGACCGCTTATCCCCGTAACGCATACCCATCATGGTGATGGTTGAACCAAGACCGAGATAACCCATGCCATGCCGGCGCTTGCGTACGATCTCATTGCGTTGCTTCTCTAGTGGCAAGCCGTTGATTTCTACGACGTTGTCCAGCATGCGCGTGAAGATAGCGACGGTCTTGCTGAAGCCTGCCCAGTTAAAGGAGGCCTCTCTGCTGAATGGCTTCTGCACAAAACGGCAGAGATTAATCGAACCCAGCAGACAGCTGCCGTACGGGGGCAGGGGCTGTTCGCCACAGGGATTGGTCGCGCGGATGTTTTCGCAGAACCAGTTGTTGTTCATCTCATTGACCATGTCAATCAGGATGAAGCCCGGTTCCGCAAAGTCATAAGTCGAGGACATGATCATATCCCATAACCGTGCGGCCTTTATTACCTTCGCAATTCGACAGGCAACCAGGCCTTCTTCATTGGTCACATACTTGTTCTTGACCGGGAACTCTCGCCACAGAATCTGGGTTGGATCAGACAGATCCACATCGTCCGCATCCAACTCCGCGCTGGTGAGGGGGAAGGACAGGGGCCAGTCGCCATCCTGCTTGACCGCTTCCATAAACTCCCTGGTGATCAACAGGGACAGGTTGAACTGGCGCAGCCTGCCACTCTCACGTTTGGCGCGAATGAACTCCGAGACATCTGGATGACCTATTTCGAAGGTCGCCATCTGGGCGCCACGGCGACCACCGGCTGAAGAAACGGTAAAACAGGTTTTGTCGTAGATATCCATGAACGAGAGCGGGCCGGATGTGTAGGCGCCAGCCCCAGATACATAGGCTCCCTTGGGACGCAAGGTCGAGAATTCGTAGCCGATTCCGCAGCCGGCTTTAAGGGTAAGTCCTGCTTCCACGTTCTTGTGCAGGATATCTTCCATGGAGTCGAAAATAGTCCCGGAAACCGTACAGTTGATGGTGGAGGTTGCAGGCTTGTGCTCCTGGGCGCCTGCATTGGAAATGATGCGGCCAGCCGGTATGGCTCCGTGGCGCAAAGCCCAGAGAAATTGCTCATACCAGGTTTCTATTTTGTCCTTGTCTTCGACTTCGGCCAGGGCGGTGGCGACGCGTTTATAGGTTTCGTCCATGTTCTGGTCGATGTACTCGCCTTTCTTGGATTTGAGGCAGTATTTACTCTCCCAGATATCGAGGGAGGTCTGCTGGAACTTGATCTCACCTACATTGGCAGGTATAACTTTTAATTCTGGTTTTTGAGCCGTTGAATCCATCTCTACCCTTCTTCTAATTATTGCGCCGCAGCACTGCCGCAAAAAAGAAATTCGGACCTGTTTTTACAGCCGATTTTTTATTATTTTCCTGCTGTTTCTCTCCCCGTAACTGACATTCTGTTGCGGTCCGTTTTTGGGGTCAGCGACTAGATATTGTGCTACAGAGGCTGACTCAACACAAGATGTTGTTATATTTCATTTTCTCTTCGGCGCCCAGAATATGGAAATATAATGGAAATCAGGGGTCAGGTCTTGCAAAAAATGCCGCAACAAGCTAGCCGGTTAGAGGGTCTGAATTTGTCGTATTTTTCCGGCGACCTGCCGTTGTGAACGGTCGATGTCCTGTGGGACACTCGAACCTTTTCAAACTGGATAGCAATATGAATCGTCTGGACGAGAAGGTCGCAATCGTGACGGGTGGCGGCAGTGGTATTGGTGAAGCTACGAGTGAATCGTTAGCTGAAGGTGGTGCAAGTATTGTCGTTACTGACATCAATGAAGAGGCGGCGGAACACACCGCCAGCATCATAAATCAAACGGGCGGTCGTGCGATCTCGTTGCACCAGGACGTGGTGGATGAGCGGCGCTGGCAGGAGATTGTTGATATCACCATTGCAGAATTCGGCAAACTTGATGTGCTCGTTAACAATGCCGGTGTCAGTGGCGCCGGGGACGATAATCTCGAAGACGGCAGTTTCGAAAGCTGGCGGAAAATCATGAGCGTCAATCTTGATGCCGTTTATCTCGGTTGCAGAATAGCGGTCGATGCGATGAAGGATAGAGGTGGGTCCATCATCAATATTTCGTCCGTCATGGGCATGGTCGGTGGCGCTGGACCCGCCTACAACGCGTCCAAAGGAGGCGTTCGGCTGCTATCCAAGTCAGTCGCCGTCTATTGCGGCAACATGGGATATAAGATCCGGGTCAATTCAGTGCATCCCGGATATATCTGGACGCCAATGGTTCGCAGTTTTGTCGAGATCTCTGATGAAGTGGAGACCGAAGAGGAATTACTGGAAATGCTTACTCTGCGTCATCCGATCGGTCGCCTGGGCGAGGCACGGGACATCGCCAAGGGAATACAATTTCTTGCGTCGGACGATGCCAGTTTTATTACCGGCAGTGAGCTCGTCATAGACGGCGGCTATACCGCGGTTTAGACAGTTGCCGTGGGGTACTGCTTCAGGGAACAACGTTTGTCTTCTATCTTTAAAAGGCGATGCCTGGATGCGGCATGGCTTTGTCTTCGAGATAAAATCTTACTCCACCACACCACATGCCACTATCTTTCAGGGTGAAACGGTAACCATTCGATCATGAAGGTGGATGATCTCCGCGGGGCTCGCTAGGAGGTTCGCGCTCGTATACTTGAGTTTTGCATATGCGCTAGGCATTGTGGTGCAATTGTTTAACCACCAGAGAGACTACCGATGCACCCAGGCACCATCGCGGATAATCACCCGGACAAAGCAGCTTACATCATGGCCGAAACGGGACAGGTGTGCACTTATCGGCAACTTGAGGATGGATCCAACCAGGGAGCACAGCTGTTTCGGCACCTCGGTCTGAAACGGGGTGATCACATTGCCATCCTGCTCGAAAACCATCCCCTGTTCCTGCAGATCTGCATCGCCGCCCTGCGCTGCGGTCTCTACTACACGGCCGTTAGCTATCGGTTGCAGGAGGAAGAAGTCGAATACATCGTCACGGATTGCGGTGCCCGGGTTTTTATCACATCGAAAGACCAACAATCAGTAGTGGAAAAACTTGCTGGAAAAATCCACGGCATCGAAAAAACCTATATGCTCGATGGTGTCATAGCCGGATTCGAATCCTGGGAAGAAGCAATCGCCGAAATGCCGACGACCACCATCGCGGATGAAAGCACTGGCATATCCATGCTTTATTCATCCGGTACCACGGGTCGTCCAAAGGGGATACTGAAGCCATTACCTGAAGGTGAGTTTGGAGCGGATGAGGCAGGAGCCTTGTTCCAAATGCTGTATGGGGCAACCGAAGATAGCATTTACTTAAGTCCGGCGCCGTTGTACCACGCGGCACCCCTGGCTTTCACAATGGGTTTCGTGTTGAGTGGCATGACCTGTGTGATCATGCAGCATTTTGAAGCTGAAGCAGCGCTGCGCATGATCGAGCGCTACAGGATTACCCATAGCCAATGGGTGCCAACCATGTTTATTCGTATGTTGAAGCTTGAACCGGATGTGCGCCTCAGCTACGACGTTTCCAGTCTCGAATGCGCGATTCACGCTGCTGCGCCATGTCCCGTCCCAATAAAAGAGCAGATGATCAACTGGTGGGGACCGGTCATCTTCGAATATTACGCCGGTTCGGAAGGTAATGGTTTCGTCGCCATCAACTCTGAAGAGTGGTTAGCGCACAAGGGGTCGGTAGGGCGTGCCTTGACCGCTGTATTGCATATTTGCGATGACGCGGGAAATGAAGTTGCCGCTGGTGAAACGGGCACTATATTCTTTGAAGGTGGAGGTCAATTCGAATACCACAATGACGAGGAGAAAACCGCTGACTCGCGACATGAAAAGGGATGGACCACCCTCGGTGATGTCGGGCATATCGACGAAGAGGGCTATCTATACCTCACTGATCGCAAGAGCTATATGATTATTTCAGGGGGAGTGAACATTTATCCCCAGGAAACGGAAAACCTGCTGGTTACCCATGACAAGGTAATGGATGTGGCCGTTTTTGGTGTGCCGAATGAAGATTTTGGGGAAGAGGTCAAGGCAGTAGTCCAGCCAAAAAACTGGGAAGACGCTGGACCGGATCTGGAGGCAGAGCTGATCGACTTCTGCCGTGAACGGATCTCCCATATAAAGTGTCCGCGTTCTATCGATTTTGACAAGGAATTGCCGCGACATCCGACGGGTAAACTGTACAAGCGACTATTGAAAGATCGTTACTGGCAGGAGCAAAAGAACAGGATCTAGGGAACCTCTGATTAAGAGGATATTTTCGTCAGAACAAGGAAGAGGCGCACGCAGAGAATTTGTTAACATGCTGTAAGTTAACAAATTATTGAGTACGACTCTGACGAGGTTATGGCGGAAATAGACCTTAATCAGACGTTCCCTAGGCTGGACGTTAACCCAACTTCAGGGTTTACTGTTCGCCGCTTTTAGCACAAGTGCAGTAGTGTCCATGAACAAACATCAAATGATTGACGGCGAATTGACTGTCCCTGTCATCGGCATGAGCTGTGACAAGTGTGTGACGAAAGTTGAATCGGGGTTGTCCGGGATTAACGGCGTGACTTCCGTGGTTGTAGATCTCGATGCTGCACAGGCCACCATTAAAGGGCAGTTTGAGCAACAGCTGGTGGAATCCACCATCGAGGCTCTGGGTTATCACTTGACGGAGCCAGAAGATGCCCCTGCCGTAGCGCCGCCAGCGGAAGATGAAATCGAAAACTCTCGCCCTGTGTTGCTCGGTATCTCGGGCATGTCGTGTGCCAGCTGTGTCAATGCGGTAGAGACTGCCTTGGCTGAGACTCCCGGCGTTATCAGCGCCTCGGTGAACTATGCAGACCAGAGCGCCCTGGTTAGAACCTCCGGCTCGGACGAAGATATCATCAGCAGCGTGATGCATGCCGGATATGGCGCGTCCCTGCTGGAAGAAGAAAACTACGAACAGAAAGATGAGTTGCTAAGGGTTGAAATCAGAGCGTCGTTTTTCAGGTCCCTGGTTGCGCTTACACTCGGAGTCACTTTGATGGCGGCGAGCATGATGGGCGCGCTACCGGGAATAGAAAAGACGTTTTTCTGGGGCGTTACCGGCCTAGTTATTCTGCTGGTGATGTGGGTAACGGGCGGGCACTTTTACCGTGGTGCCTTCAAGGCCGCGACACACTTTACAACGACAATGGACACGTTAATTACCCTTGGTACTGCAACGGCGTGGATCTATTCCATGGTTATTATTATCCTTCCCGCGCTCGTTCCTGAATCCTCGCGCCATCTTTTTTTTGAAGCGGCATTGTTCATCATCGGCTTTGTCAATCTCGGCAAGACACTGGAAGCTGGCGCCAAAGGAAAGACATCAGCCGCCATTAAAAAACTGATTGGCCTGCGGCCTACTACCGCCATCAAAATCGTCGATGGAGTGGATGTGCAGGTTGATATTGATTCAATCGAGATTGGTGATGAACTCCGGATTAAACCCGGTGAAGCCTTTCCTGTTGACGGGGTTGTCAGGCAGGGGCAAAGCAGCGTGGATGAATCAATGCTCACGGGTGAGCCGCTGCTGGTTGAAAAATCAATGGATGACCGTGTTGTGTCAGGAACCTTGAACCAATTTGGCAGCCTCGTGATTCAGGCAGAACAGGTTGGCAGGGATACCGCCCTGTCACGAATTATTCAGCGGGTTCGCGAAGCACAGAATTCAAAACCGCAAATTGGCAAGCTAACAGATCGGATCAGTGCTGTTTTCGTTCCTGTGGTTATTGTCCTGGCGATCGTCACGTTGATTGTCTGGTGGTTGTTCGGCCCGGAACCGAAAATCTCCTATATGATTGTGACAGGCATGTCCGTGCTTATTATTGCCTGTCCCTGTGCACTCGGTCTTGCGACGCCGATGTCAATCATGGTGGGTGTGGGTCGTGCCGCAGGTAGCGGTATCCTGGTACGTAACGGGGAGGCGCTACAGGCGGCAAGCAAGTTGACCACTGTGGTTCTGGACAAGACCGGCACCATTACTACAGGTAAACCCGAGGTTCTGCAGGTCGACATCGCCAATGAATCTGTGCACAAGAACAGGATGCTGGGCATTGCACACAGCCTTGAAAAGTTATCGGAACACCCGCTGGCCGAGGCGATCAACCGGTACTGCGAACAGCAGGGTATTCAAAGCCAGCAGGTTGATAAATTTGTAATTACTCCGGGTGGAGGCGTTAGCGGGGAGTTCGAAGGTGTGCAGGCAGCTTGCGGGAATTTTCGTCATCTGCGGGAACTGGGTTACCAGGGTGAGGCTTCAGGCGCCAGCGGTACTGTCATCCATGTGGGTGAAAACGGGAAAATCATCGGCTACCTGGTATTGAACGATAGCCTCAAAGCAGATTCCATTGAGGCGGTGACTGCATTGAAACGCCAGGGGCTCAAAGTGGTGATGTTGACCGGTGACAGTGAATCCAGTGCCCGCGAGATTGCAGAACACCTGCCGCTGGATGAGGTCATCGCCGACGTCAGGCCGGAAGACAAGCTGGACAAGATTAAAGCCCTGCAAGCAAATGGAGAGATAGTTGGCATGGTGGGGGACGGCATTAACGACTCGTTAGCCTTAACCGCTGCGGACGTCGGATTTGCCATGGGTGAGGGCGCGGACATTGCCGTGGAGACAGCTGATGTTGCCTTGCTCGGGAACAGTATCAACGGCGTGAGTAACGCCATCAAAATTTCCCGGGCGACCATGCGGAATATCCACCAGAACCTGATCGCGGCTTTTGCCTACAATCTGCTGCTCATACCGATTGCTGCTGGTATCTTGTATCCGTCCATGGGATTGTTAATCAATCCCGCACTGGCAGGTCTGGCCATGGCCCTGTCATCCATCACCGTCGTGGGCAACGCGTCCAGGTTAAGATGGATAAAAATTTAATTTGCGGTCGGAGTAAAAACTATGCTGTTAAATTGGTTGCGGAAATTGCGAGTAAATGGTTTTTACTCCGACCCCAAATTCACGCTGCGGAAAGTACACCGCTGGCTAGGCTTGATTGCAGGGATTCAGTTGTTGTTATGGACCGTTTCCGGTTTGTATTTCAGTGTTATTCCAATTGATGAAATTCGTGGCAGCCATCTCCTGGTCAACAAGGAGGAATCGCCACTGATTTCGGATTTCAACCTGATTTCCCCCAGCAGCCTGGTGAGTCGGTATCCGGCACTCAACGATGCAACCATCAAGGATTTTGAACTGCTGGTGAATATCGACTCACCTGTTTACCTGGTGAAGGGCATCCGCCTGGATGCACAAAACGGAGAAAAGTTACCGCCTGTCACCGAGGACCAGGCCCTGACGATCGTCAGCAGACGTACCGGGGTTCAGTCCATTTCCGCCGTACTGGTGGAGGAGGTTCCACCGGGCAGCGAGTACCGGGGCGGTGACCTGCCGGCCTGGAAGATTGACATTGAAAATGAAAGTGCGTCCATCTATGTGAGTGCTGCGTCGGGAAAGATCCGCGCGGTGCGAACCACCTCCTGGCGGTTGTTTGATTTTCTCTGGGGCCTTCACATCATGGATTATGAAGAGCGCAAGGATTTCAACCATGCACTCCTGATTTTTATGTCCTGTCTGGGTGTGATCACTGTCGCCTCCGGTCTGATCCTGTTTTTCATGACCCAGCGCTGGGGAATATTCCGTTAGATTGATCTGATGCCTGCTGATTCATCCAGAATATTGAAAGAAGTCACGGCTGTCACATTGGCGCTTGTAAAATACCCGCCAGGGGAGATATCCCGCAACGGTTTTCAAAGGATTGGCATTCGTGTTCCCAGGGTCCGAGCAGTCCTCAAGCAGGGCTACCCGTTTCTTGCAGAATCAGCAGCTACCGTTATTAACCTGTGGGACTATATTTGGAAAAATGCCGAGTACTATGAAGTTGCCCATCAGGCAATCTATTACTACCAGCATAAAACCCTGTTGAGGGAAGAATTCAAGAAGATTAAGCAATGGATTATGCGCTGTGATTGCTGGGAACACAGTGATGATCTGTCGAAAATCTATGCGCAGGTGGTAGAAGACAACCCTGAATGGATTTTACCAACGCTGGAGAAATGGAATCGTGCGAGGTCTCCCTGGAAACGCCGACAATCGGTCGTCGCTCTCATCGAATACGCATCGAAACGAAGACGGGTCTTGCCTTTCAGCAGGTTAATTCAGTTTGTGACACCGCTGCTCGATGATGACGACTACTATGTGCAGAAAGGCGTCGGCTGGACGCTACGCGAAATCTACAATGTCTATCCTGCAGAAACCCTGCGCTACATCGAAACCAATCTGCTCTCCCTCGGCGCAAATGCATATTCCGCGGCGACTGAAAAAATTGACAAGCAGACTAAGTCGAGGCTGAACGAGATCAGAAGAGAACACCGATCTCGCTGAACTAGTCCATCAAGTAGAGATATTCTTCCTGAATGATCTTGTCATCTTTTACGGTAAACAATCCGACCTCGATCATCTGCATTCTTTCGCCGCCGGTGGGCGTCATGTCCATGATAAATCTTGCGATAAACTGATCGTCCCGGTGACCTATGTAGGGTCCCTCGGTGACGGTGGAATGAACTTCATTGTTGTCATACCACCATGCATGTTTATCACGTATGGCGTCTATGCCTTCTATTCGAGCAGGCATCTCGTCGGACCCCTGGCCCTCTATGCTGACAATATTTTCGGCATAGTACTGGGAGACAAACTCCGCTTCAGTTTCACGACCTGCATTTACCATCGCGACCATTTTCTGGCCAATTTGCATTGCGTCCATAGTAAATCCCCTGCTTAAAACAAAAGGTTAATAAACGCCGCCTAACTTTGAATGGTCCCAGGATACAATTTTTCCGGGATTGAATCTCATGACGACACGTTTTTCCGCCGTCTTGCGCAAATTTTTCTTGACTGCTTCTTCCTGGTCTGCGCTAACATCACCCCGCTGCAGCGACATTTTGAACATCACATCAATGGTGACTTCGATATCATCAATAATTTCCACTTCCGTGTAAATGAGCAGGCTTTTTAACTCCTGGTATTTTTCGCCAGCCTCGACCAACAGCGAAACACGGGGATCCTTCTTGAGGTTGCGCACCTTCTGGCTCTTCCGGAATGTGGTCATGAGCACACTATTGTCATCATCGACTGCAAACCACATGGGCATCGGGTGTGGATATCCGTTCCTGCCGTTTGAAACGAGGATCATGGTCCTGGATGATCTCAGAAAATCGGATATTTCTTCGTCCGACATGCGGATCTTGTCGCGGCGTGACATGGTGCACTCCAAGTATCTTGATTATAGTTTACAACTTTAAATGTGACACATTTCTTAAGGTAAAACCAATGCGGTTAGCAGATGCGCAAGACTAGTTCCCTCTCAGCAAGTTGACCGGGGCAAACTGGTCGGTTAAGGGGCGTACTTTTTCATTCCAGTCCTTGTCGTGTTTCATGTACCGCGGGAAATCATCAATATTAACCGCGTACTTGACGAACCTGTCTGCGAGCTTGTTGGCACGATCTTGCAGTACTTTTCTGCCCGGCAACTCGTGGCCGTTTGTGACAACAACACGATTTCCGGTGATAGGCATCTTGAAATTAAAAAATGGCCCAAACACTCTCTGATAGGTAACGGACTCATGATCATAGAGCCGACTGGTAGAGAAGGTGTTGGCCACGAGAACACCCCGTTCACTCATGATCGACCTGGTTTCCTGCAGAAATTCCACTGTCATCAGGTGTGCGGGAATATAGTCACCGGTGAATGCATCCAGGATGATCAAATCGTATGCTAGTTTCTTCAATCCAGCACGCCGGATGTAGACCCGGGCATCCTGGATGAACACCGTGACCTTGTCTGATTCAGTAAAGTTAAAATATTTTTTTGCCACACGAACCACGGCAGCGTCAATTTCAACGATATGGATGGTGGCTTCAGGGTAGAGCCTGGACAATACGGTGGGTATGGTGCCGCCTCCAAGACCGATAATGAGTACGGAAGCCGGTTCAGGGTTTAGCAGCAGTCCCGCGAATGTCATACGGGCATAAGGGAAGACGACGCGGTCAGGGTCAGCCAGGTTTATGCAGGTCTGGTTACGGGCACCTCTCTTTACCGCGAATACCAGGCAGCGTCGATAACTCGATTCCTTGACCTCGATATTCCGGTAGAGTGATTTTTCCTTGTGTATTACCGTCTCAGCGCGCACGCAAGAGCAGGCTGCGATGATCAGGATCAGCAGAAGTATTCGCATGCTAATCCGTCAATTTGCCATAGAGCATCGAGGATAGCCCCGCGATGGATAACACCAGTGCCATGGTGAAGAGAATCTGGTTAACCTCAAACCACAATACCAGGTAGAAAGAAGTCATCAGTGTGCCCAGAGCGCTGCCAAGAGTGGAAACAAAATACAGGCGGCCGGCAACCTGGCCGCTGTGGCGGGTATTTTCCACCAGCAGCCGCACCGAGTAGGGTGCGATCATGCCGAGAATCGCAACGGGAAGGAAAAACAGCAGGCTTGAAGCCACCAGGGATCCATAGCGCGGGTCTTCGATATGGAGGAACACCGCGTCCATGACCATATTGCCGTAGATCATCGTTGGCACAAGTGTGATTGCAGCGAGCAAGAAAAAGCAGCCGTAGCGCATGAGTCCGGGATCCCTGACGGAGAGTTTCCCGCCGAACAAATAACCCACGGCCAGCGAGATCATGAAGACGGAAATAATACTGCCCCAGACATAAATACTGTTTCCGAAGTAGGGGGCAAGAATTCTGCCACCCAATAGCTCGATTGCCATAATGATAAATCCACTCACAAATGCCAGAGAGTAAACAAGAGGATTAACGGGTCTGGTCATATTTTTGGCTGCATTGAGTGTGGTGACAATCGAAAATCGAAAAGCCGCTGAGTATACATCAACTTTTTATGTCAGAATGTTTGATTCCGTGTTCTCAGGGCAGAGATTGAAGTCTTTACTCCGGTTAGTCCCGTTTCTCAGACAGTATCGTCATCAGATAATTGCAGGGTTTGCCGCTTTTTTTGGTGCCCGATTATTTGAGGTTAGCAGTTACTACCTGGTGGCCATGGGCATTGACGCCATTGGTGTCCTCTACAATCGCGGCGCGACATTTCTGCAATATTCTATTGGTGAAATTACATGGGCAATTATTGCCTGTGTTCTACTGCGGTTTATCTTTGTTGTCTTTGCCCGTCGTTCTATTCGCCGTGTGGGTATCGCGCTCTCTTTTGATCTAAGGCAAAAACTGTACGCGTCTGTACAGGTTCAGGGTAGTGATTTTTTTTCGCGCATTGGCGTCGGCGATATCATGACCCGGGCGATACAAGACATCACCCTGATCCAGAGGCTGGTTGCCTTCGGCATGATCTTCTTCGTCATCATGACCTACGCACCGTTGTTTTCCGTCAGTGCCATGCTGTTCAAGTCACCTGCGCTTACCCTGGTGATCGTGCCCGTGCTGCCGGTGATTTTTATCTATGCCTACCGCATGACCAACGCCATGGCGGAGACATCGAAGACGCTACAGCAACGGCTGTCAGACCTGTCTACCCATACCCAGGAGAATTTGAGCGGCATCAGAACCGTGCAGGCCCAGGTCCAGGAAGCGAACGAGATCAGGCGGTTTGGTAAAACCAATGATGAGTATGCCCAGGCCTTCTATGCCCAGGCCCGTATCAATTCGCTGATGACCGCATGGATGCCGCTGTTTGCTTCCATCTCCCAGCTAGCCATCATCATGTACGGTGGATACCTGGTGCTCCATGGAGAAATTTCCATTGGAGACCTGGTCTTCTTCTTTGCCTGCCTCAACATGCTGCTGCAACCCATCCGCATGGCCGGTATGTTCGTGACGCTGGTGCAGCGGGCAGCAGTGGCAACAGATCGATTGTTCGAGATTTATGACGCAGAACCGGAAATTGCAGATAACCCCTCGCACAGGACACCGCGGATTATTCGGGGTGAATTTGACTTTCGCGATTTGAGTTTTACCTATCCAAGAACTGAAAAACCTGTCCTGCAAAATATCAACCTGCATGTGCAGGCAGGTGAGTCGATTGCAATCGTCGGGCGAGTTGGCTCGGGGAAGTCCACGTTGCTCAAACTGTTTACACGCTTGCTGGAAGTGAGTGAAGGCCAACTTTTACTCGATGGACATGATGTGCGCGATTATCCCTTGGCTCAACTTCGCACCCAGATAGCGCAGATTCTCCAGGATCCATTTCTTTTCGGTGAACCATTGCGCAATAACATCAGCTATGACGATCCACAACGGCAGCTGGAGGTTATCTGGGATTCTGCCGAGGCCGCGGCACTTCGCGATACCATTGAAGAATTCCCTGCGCAAATGGAAACCATCGTTGGAGAACGCGGAGTGACCCTATCCGGCGGACAGAAACAGCGAACGGCGCTGGCCCGTGGCCTGATCAGGGATGCACCTGTACTGATACTTGATGACTGTTTCAGCAGTGTCGATACGGAAACGGAAGAGCATATCCTCAGCCGCCTGAAGAACATGCGCAAGGACAAAACGACGATTCTTGTTTCCCATCGTATTTCCACGCTTCGTCACTCAGACAGAATTATTGTCATGGATGAAGGACGAATTGTAGAGATGGGTAGTCACCAGGAATTGGTGCGCCGAAAGGGTATCTATGCGCAGTTGGAAAGGGTGCAGACTGAGAGGGGATCCTTCTCTTCAGGATCTGGTGAAACCGAATTGATGCCTTCCGGACTCTGATGCGATGACCGGTGAACCGATGCAAAATGAAATGAGCGAACCAGAACGCGATTACGCCTTGTTCGACGCTGAATTATCCGGCGCCGTGCTGAACCTGCAACTGCTTGGTCGCATTGTGCGTTGGCTGCATCCGTACCGGGGTAGCCTGGTTGTCAGTGCCTTCCTGATCCTGGTGGCCAGTTGCTGTGCGGTGGTGATGGAGGTAGTCATCAGCCGGGTCCTGGTGGACTACATTATTGTGGGTGAAACCGATAGCCTGATGCCGGATCTTGGCATGATAGAACTCACCCGGTGGCTGGAGGTGCAACTGGGCTTGGAGCCGCTCTTTGCCGCCGGCCTGATTTTCTTTGTCCTGATGATTCTGTTTGCTCTCACCGGGCACGCGCATCGGCTGACCCTGGTCGGTGCAATCGTCAATGCATTGCGGGATCTGCGCCAGGATCTGTTTGCTCACATGGAGACCCGTCCCAGTTCCTTTTACGACAAGGTGCCGGTGGGAAGGATCATGACCCGCGTCACTAACGATATTGAAGCCCTGTATGAAATGTTACGCGGTATGGGGAGTCTCATCGGCGAGTTTGTACCCTTCTTTGTGGCACTGACGATTATGTTGTTCGCCAGTGTTGAGCTGACGTTCCTTTTGTTGTTGCTGGTGCCGGTCGTCGGGCTGGCAACCTTTTTCTTCCGGCGGGCCACCCAGGAAGTCTTCCGCCTGGTAAGAAATACGGTCTCCGCGCTGAACCAGAACCTGCAGGAAAATCTCTCCGGCATGCAGGTGGTACAACTTAGCCAGCGTGAACAGCATAATTTCGAGGTCTACACTGACATCAACAAGGAAAACCGACGCTATGAGTATCGCTCAATCAACCTTGCTACTGTCTATGGCGCCTTTAATGACAGTCTCGCTGCCATCGGCCTGGGTATCATTATCTGGTATGGCGCTGGCGAGGTAGTGCAGGACGAGATGTCTCTCGGTGGCGTTATTCTCTTCACTCGCTTCATGAATATGCTGTTCACGCCTGTGGTCTTACTGGGCGAGCAGTTGAATGTACTTTTCAGGGCCATGGCCAGCGGCGAGCGCATATTCCAGGCTTTGGACTGGGATGAGCAAATCCATGAGCCGGAGTGTCCTGTTGAACTGCCCCGGCGTCTGGCCGGCAAGGTTGAATTTCGCCATGTAAACTTTGGCTATTCGAGCCAAACCCAGATACTTAAAGATGTCTCGGTGATTATTGAGCCAGGCGAAAAACTCGCCATAGTGGGACCTACCGGATCCGGTAAAAGCACCATGATAAGGCTGTTAGGCAGGTTCTATAATTTTGAGCGCGGCATGATATTTCTGGATGATATTGACCTGAATGACCTGCGAAGCGTGGATGTCCGCAGCCGGATCGGGGTCGTACTACAGGATTTCCATATTTTCTCCGGCAGCATCTTCGATAATATAGCCCTGGGCAACCCGGACATCAGCAGGGAGCGGGCTATTGAGGCAGCAAAAACGGTCAATGCCCACGGGTTTATCGTCAAGTTACCCCTGGGGTATGACACGCAGCTGGTGGAACGCGGTTCAAACCTGTCACAGGGTCAGCGCCAGCTCCTTGCTTTTGCAAGAGTACTGGCGGCAGACCCGGAGATTCTTATCCTGGACGAGGCGACTGCCAGCATTGATACAGAAACCGAATTGCTGATTCAGGATGGTCTGCGCAAACTGATGCAGGGGAGAACTTCAATCCTGATCGCACACCGCTTGCAGACTGTGCAGGAGGCTGACAAGATTCTGGTGTTACATCATGGAGAGGTGAAGGAGTTTGGCGACCATGAAGAATTGCTGGCCCAAAAAGGGTTGTACTACACCCTGCACGAATTACAGTTCCAGGATCTGGATATCGATTAGGACAATCAAGAATGAGTGTTAGAGCAAAAATCATCAGTTTCCTGATGCGCAGGACAATTAAAAAACAGCTGGCCAACATTGGCGATGATATTGATGCCTTTCGTGCAAGGATAAGTGGAGCCAGCGGATTAAGCCCTGGAATTCCAGGCAAAGTCAGGGTCGAGCCCGTCGATGTTTCGGGGATCAGCTGTGAATGGATTTCACTTGAAGGCTCCTTCGGCTCCGCTCAGGACAGGTCTGACGCAGGCAGGGTACTGCTGTATTTTCACGGTGGCGGCTATGTGCTCGGCGGTCTTGATGGTCATCGTGATCTCGCCTGGCGACTGGCCGAAGCCTCTGGCCTCAAGGTGCTGCTGGTGGACTACCGGCTCGCCCCTGAAAATCCATTTCCTGCGGCCGTTGAGGATGCGACTGCCTGTTATCGCTGGCTTCTGGATGCGGGTTTCAGGGCAGATCACATCATGATCGGGGGTGATTCCGCCGGTGGCGGTTTGACGGTTGCAACGCTGGTTAACCTGAAAAACCTGGGTTTAGCCCAACCGTCAGGGGCCATCCTCATGTCCCCCTGGGTGGATCTCAGTGTCAGCGGCGCAAGCGTGCCTACCAATGAAACCGCCGACTGCATGCTATCCAGGGCTGCGCTGGAACGCTTTGCAGAACTGTATCTGGGGGACCTGGACAGGAAAGCGCCGCTGGCATCCCCGCTGTTCGCGGATTTATCCGGATTACCGCCGCTGCTGGTTCATGTTGGCAGCACCGAGGTGCTACGCAGTGATGCGGAGCAATTGGTGGATAACATAAAACAGGCCGGCGGCGACGCCGTCCTGGAGGTGTGGCCTGACATGCCGCATGTGTTCCAGGTTTTTGCCGCCAGGATACCGGAAGGTAAAGACGCGATTCGCAAACTCGGTGCGTTCCTCAATAACCGGACCACAGCCGCGGCACAGTGAGATAGTTAGTGGAAATGTCCCCGATTGCAAAGGAACTGGTGCTGGTTGGTGGCGGGCATACGCACGTCATTGTTTTGCGGATGCTTGGCATGAACCCGATTCCCGGGCTGCAAGTGACACTCATTTCCCCCGACGTCAGGACACCTTATTCAGGCATGTTGCCGGGTGTAGTGGCGGGTCACTATGACGAGGACGACATTCACATAGACCTTGTACCGCTTTGCCGCTTCGCCCGTGCCAGATTTTTTCAATCCCGGGTAACAGCGATGGATCTCGATAATCATTTGCTCCAGTGTGAAGGACGCCCGGATGTCCGCTACGACGTGTTATCCATCGACATAGGAATTACGCCTGCGGTCAACGATGTTGGTGGTGCGCTGGAGAATGTGATTGCCGTAAAACCCATTGATCAATTCCTGGCTAAATGGGAACCCTTTCTTGCACGCGCCCTGAACAATGAAGTTAAAGAGGTCGGCTTTGTGGGTGCAGGCGCGGGTGGGGTGGAATTGTGTCTCGCCGTGCATCACCGCCTGCAATCCGAATTTGCACAAAGAGGCCGGGAAAACCCGACAAGATTTCATCTTTTCCACGACGGGCAGCAGATCCTGACGGAATATGCGCCGTCGCTGCAACGGCGCTTCCGCAACCGGCTGGCTGAACGTAATATTAAGATCTGGCCCAATTTCAAGGTCAGTAAAATCGAAAACAAAACCCTCTTTTCTCGGGGTGGTGAAAAAGCCAGCATGGATGAAATCTTCTGGGTCACCGCGGCGGCGCCCCAGGCGTGGCTTTCTGAAACCGGCCTGAAACTGGATGCCGCTGGTTTTATCGCCGTGCGCGAGACATTACAGTCAGTCAGTCATGGGGATGTATTTGCCGTGGGGGATATTGCCCATGTCATCCAGCATCCGCGACCGAAGGCCGGGGTCTATGCCGTGCGCCAGGGGCCCCCGCTTGCCGCGAACCTGCAGCGCGTTCTTCTGGGAAGAACGCCCAGGGCGTTCAAACCTCAGTCCCAATTTCTGTCGCTTATTTCAACAGGGGACAAATCTGCAGTTGCCCACCGCAATGGTCGAAGCATAGAAGGTGCATGGGTCTGGCGCTGGAAGGACTGGATCGACAGGCGCTTTATGGATCAATTTACTGACCTGCCGCAAATGACGGCACCGGTAGAATCGGGTTTGCTCAGTGAATTTGATGGGCAGATGCGATGTGGTGGCTGCGGCTCAAAGGTCGGCGCGCAACTGCTCAATGAGGTGCTTGATGAGCTGGGGGTGGCGCATCACGGCCTGCGCCGGAGAGATGATGCCGCGGTCTACTCGGTCCCCGCAGGAAAGCTGATGCTGCACAGCGTCGACTCGTTCCGCAGTTTTGTCGATGATCCGTACCTGTTCGCGCAGATCGCGGTGAACCATGCCCTCAGTGATATCTATGCCATGGGCGGCAAACCGGTGACAGCGCTGGCAGTCGTTACCGTGCCTTTTGCCAGGCCCGCCATTACAAAAACACTGCTGCAGCAACTCCTGGCGGGTGCGATCAAGCAACTCAACATTGATGGGGTGGAACTGGTAGGCGGTCATACCAGCGAGGGAATGGAACTGAGTCTCGGATTCTCCGTCAATGGCATCGTTGACAAGGTCGAGCTGCTGAGCAAGTCGGGAATGAGTGAGAATTACCTGCTGGTGCTGACCAAAGCCCTCGGTACCGGCGCCTTGTTTGCGGCGGATATGCAGCATCGGGCCAATGGGCAATGGATAAACGGGGCGCTGGCGATGATGCAGCAATCGAACTTCAGGGCGGCGCAGATCCTTCGCAACAACCGGGTTACTGCCTGCACCGACGTCACCGGGTTTGGTCTGGTGGGACACTTGTCGGAAATGGTGCAGGCCTCCGGGTGCAGGGTGATCCTGGATCTCGATAAAATTCCCGCGTTGGATGGTGCGCTTGAAGTGATCAATGGGATGGACATTACCAGCACCTTGCATGACGAAAACCGAGCCGCAGCCTCATCCATCGTAAAGCCGTCGATCGAAGTGAGCGGCCACGAGAAGTATCAATTGTTGTTTGACCCGCAGACCTCAGGGGGCTTGTTGGCCTGTGTGCCCATGGACAGCGCCGAAACCTGCGTCGCGCAGCTGGTTGAAGCTGGTTACGCTTCTGCGGTTATCATCGGCGCAGTCGAATCAGGGAGCCAGGAAATTACTTTTCTAACCTCTGCATGAGTAACAACTTCGACGAACGCTTCAGGAATTACTCAAGGCCAGCGGATAATAATAAGGCTTACGTTCTTGAAAAGCTGAAAGGGCTTTTCCTAGAACCAGGACTGGTCCTGGAAATCGGCAGCGGCGCGGGTCAACATGCCGTTTATTGTGCTCGTCACCTGCCGCATTTGATCTGGCAGCCAACAGACCAGGCCGAGTACCTTCACGACCTGAGCCGTAACATCAGCGAGCTGGCGCCATCCAATGTTAATTTGCCGCTGGCCCTGGACGTCAGCGAAAGCGACTGGCCCCTGGACGAGGTTGACTATGTCTATTCCGCTAACACCCTGCACATCATGTCTGAAGTTCAGGTCACGCAGTTTATCGATGGTGTTGGCCGGGTCCTGAAAAACAATGGGCTTCTCGCGTTCTATGGCCCCTTCAAATATAAGGGGGAGTTCACCACCGACAGTAATGCCCGCTTTGATCTCTGGCTGAAAGACAGGGATAAGCGCAGTGGTGTGCGAGATTTCGAAACCATTCAGCAGTTGTCTGGCGACAACGGCATGGAGCTGCAACATGACTTTGCCATGCCAGCGAACAATCAGTTGCTGGTTTTCTGTAAAAACGCCTGATGGGTTCTTACGCCACTTCGCCCTGATTGCCGGCGGCTAACCATATTGCCAGGTCGGGCGACAGCCTCTGCCGCGCCATCTCATCATACTGCCGGACTTGGTCTTCCGTCAGCACGCCCTGCCAGCGTTTGTTGCGTCCCTTGTGGAAAAAATCGCTGTTATCTTTCCACAGGCCATGATTTGCTCCAGGGGCCATCTTGTTTGCGTTCGCTTTCATCTCACTAAACGACACGCCATTGAGAAGATCCGGCCAGATGTCCTCAGCGACAGGTATGTCCAGGTAAGCAGAGATGCGTCTCATTTCCCCGTCAATATCTGCTAACAGATCGTTGAAGTGGACAAATAAAATGTTATCCAGGTGTTTGTAATCCCACCAGGACTGGGCGTGATGCAGATGTGACCAGAATGGATAACCGTCCTGTTCCCAATCAAAGGAGGCGCGCTCCAGCCATTCAGTAAAAGCCGCGACAATGGATTCCGGGGGATGGGGCAGGGTGGGGCCTTGTCGATCAGGTGCGTTGTTCAGCCCGTCGATAGCCTCTGGCCGCATGTTGTTCCAATGATTCCACATGGACATAAAGACGTCTTTGCCATCCCGGCCAATGAAAATGTATTTCACCTTGTGGTAGTAACGTATGCCATCCAGTGGTGCATGAGTCTTGATATAGCGGCGATTGGTCAAGGCATCCAATTGTGCAAGCACGTCTTCAATAGGCGCGAAATTGGCGTCCAGCCAGGGCGACAAATCATCCTGGGGAACCGGAGGTTGCGGCTGCTGAAACACAAGTGCGGCGCATATACCCTGCATCCAGGTAGTGCCTGCCTTGTACGAAGTCGCGATCAGGATGTCATCTTCACGGGGCTCGAAATTTTCCCAGCGACTGCTGTTCATGATTGCGTTCTGGTAGTGATGAAGCTGTTCAGGGATTTTCACAGGGGCGCTCCAATGCTCGAACTAACGACCATACCATTGATTGCCGATTCCATCACTCCACCTGTTTTTTGTTAGTATGGTCGCGGGAGAGCGTCGCCCCCGGTGGGGCGTGCGGCCTTCAAAGCCGTTGAGCTGCTGTAGAAGTGGCTGGTGGGTTCGACTCCTACCTCTTCCGCCACCCTGCACCGATATGAGGTAATTTTACCCGGACTCCGATTAATCGTTGGTATCGGATGCACAAATTCGCTGGACACCCTCGCACTTTACTCTGCCCCCTAATCCGCACGAAACTTCTATCGGTGGGGTAACTTGGTGCTAAATGCAAGACGGTTGAATAATGGTATCAATAGTAATACTATTGTCTTGTGACTAACCTCGAGAAAATTCTTCTGGATATGAGAGCAAATCCCAGGGGGATTCGCTTCAATGACCTGAAAAAAGTGTGTAAATCATATTTCGGGCCTCCGAGACAAGATGGTACTAGCCACTGTATTTACAAAATGCCCTGGCCAGGTGACCCAAGGGTAAATATTCAAGGAAAGAAAGGCATGACCAAAGCATACCAGGTTAAACAAGTGCTTTTGGCGATTGAACGACTGGAGATTAAAGATGGTTCGCAGAGCAGATAAATATACATTTAGAGTAATGTGGTCGGAAGAGGATGGTGAATTCGTTAGCCTCTGTGCGGAGTTTCCGAGCCTCAGTTGGTTAGCTGAGTCGCCAGAAGCAGCTTTGAAAGGTATCCGCACTGTAGTGCAGAAATGCCTGAGAGACCTCGAATCAGCTGGAGAAGATGTACCATCTGCAATTGCAACTAGAAACTATAGTGGAAAGTTCATGGTACGAGTACCGCCAGAGGTACATCGACAACTGGCAATAAAAGCAGCGGAATCAGGCGTTAGTCTAAATAGAGTCGCCAGTTCAATGCTTGCCCGGTAAAGCATTGAACTGAAAAAAGGGGGTCAGAGTAAAGTGTCAGGGTGCAAAAGACCTCTGTT
>JACZXW010000003.1 GCA_022571415.1 Pseudomonadota bacterium | reverse complement strand
ATGACTTGCGGCGCTAGTATTTTGTGTATTGTGACATTGCCTAATTTAGGGAAGACATGATTATCGAGAGAGTTCCACAGGTCATCGGCATAATTCGGCGTTAACTGAAGCTTTTTTATCTCGAACCACTTTTCTGCAACGTACCTAAGCGTATTTTCCATTGCAGCTTGTTGAGTCAAAGAATCACTGGCTCGCTCGTCTCTCGGGTCAAGATTCATAGCGAGAAGTTCTCTGGCGTTTTCTCGTAAAGTTCTAGCCTTCGCAAGTGAGACGTCTGGATAGGAACCTAAGCTAATGTTAGCTCTCTTTTTCGTATAGGGACGAGAGTAGTTCTGTATCCAATATTTTGAATTATTGGGCATAATTCGCAGCGACAAACCTCGACCATCAAATAGATGATATTCCTTACTTTTCGCTTTTGCGTTCTTGACTTCAGTATTAGTGAGAGGTCTCGTCGTTCTGGCCATCGGTTCAACTCCCAAGTCCGCATTCATAGCTAAAAATGTATCTAAAAACCCGGTTTGTAACAATTATTTATGGGGTTTTATGGGGCGAGAGAATTCTACAACATTATCCTAAGTATATGAAATTAAATAACTTATGGAGCCCTATGGGCCTCCTGAAAGGAAGGTTTGGCGGAGAGGCAGGGATTTGAACCCTGGGACGGATTGCTCCGTCAATTGATTTCGAATCAATCCCGTTCGACCACTCCGGCACCTCTCCAGATTGTTTGGTATTTAACCATCTTCCCTTGAAGCCATTCATGGCGCATCATCCAGGGACTGAGTCAACGCCCGGCGGGACAGCCGCCAGGCTTCAGTCCCGTAAATCGTGGTGCGATTTACCCACTCCGGCACCTCTCCGTTGATGGGTATCTACTACTTCGCATCGTCCAATTTGAGTGAAGCCTGCAACTCCTTCTTCATGAATTTGCCATTGGCATTTTTTTCTAGAGGTTCGTCGAGTATCCAGATGTAACGTGGAATCTTGTGCTTGGCCATCGTTGCGGCGCAGTAGGTTCTGACTTCTTCTGCTGCGAGGTTACTGTCGGTTTTGCGGAAGATAGCCACGCCGACTTCTTCTCCCAGGCGGTCGTCTGGAACGGAAAAAGCTGCACATTCAACGACCTGGTTCATTTCAAAAATAACCACTTCGATCTCCGAGCAGAATATATTTTCGCCGCCTCGCAGGACCATGTCTTTGATCCGATCGACGATGTAGATAAACCCAATTTCATCGATGCGGGCCACATCTCCTGTATGTAACCAGCCATCGGTAATAGATTCTGCGGTGGCCTCTTCCAGGTTGAGATAACCTTTTATCACAGGGGCGCCGCGAACCCACAGTTCGCCCGCTTGGCCCTGGGGCAAATCATTGCCTTCGGGGTCAACGGTCTTCACTTCAAAAGTTGGCATTGCGGGTCCGGCACTATCGGGTTTGTCGATGAAAAAATCGCCGCTGATAGAAGTGATGATGCCGCAGGTCTCGGTCATTCCATAGCCGGTACCCGGTCGAGCCGTCTTAACGATGCTGTCGATCTTAACTACCAGGTCCGGCTGCAGTTGCGCTCCGCCGCCTCCGACCGAGATTAAAGAGGACGTATCATACTTATCGAAATCTGGATGGCTGATCAGCTCACGTGCCATCACCGGGACACCGGTGAGGTTGGTGATTTTTTCCCGCTCTATGATTTTCAGGGCTTCACCTGCATCCCATCTGTACATGTGAACCAGCTTGCCGCCAGCCATGGTTGTTCCCTGGGCAAGGCAGTTATTTGCCGTGACATGAAACAAGGGTGTTGTCACCAGTGCCGAGGTCAAGGGCGCATCTTCCGGATTTGGAGGCTCGACATTGTTCACTTTGGCGGTGGTCAATGACATGGCAGTCCCCCAGAAGCCGAGATTCATTACGTTATGCACACAACCCCGGTGAGTCAGCTGTGCGCCTTTGGCTTTGCCGGTGGTGCCGGAAGTGTAGAAAATACAGGCATCAGCGTCCGGATCTATCGTTACATCGGGCAGTGCTCCACCGGTTGCGATCAGGTCGGCGTAGGGTATGACGTACTCCCGAGAATTGGACAGGCGTACGCCGACGATGATCATATCGGTAAAGTTGTCTTTGATATTATCGAAGCGATCCAGCCTTTCCTGATCGCAAATCAGAACCCTGGGGGCAGAATCTTTTAACCCGTAGTCGAGTTCATCATCAATCCACCAGGCGTTCAGGCCTACAGCGGTGATACCGGTCGATACGCAGGCCCAATAAACGAGCAGCCATTCCGGGTAGTTACGCATGGATATGGCAACCCTGTCGCCTGGATTTACACCCTGGTTGTGCAGCCAATTCGCGATGGATGCCACATCCTGGTGGGCCTGCTGGTAGGTCCAGCGATCTTCTTCGTACACCAGGTATTCATTACTGGCGTGGGCCATGGAAGCGAGCCAGAGTTCCCGTAAGCTCGGTGGGGCAGCTGAATAGACTCGCATGGGCGAGTCTCGCACTTGGATTTCTTCCACATGGAAGGGCGCCCCTTCTGCCGTCAGTTCCTGCCATACGTCTTGTAGCACCTTGTACATTGAGAGTTTTTGCATCAATAGCGGTTCCGAGATTTTTATTTGAATGGGCTAAGATAGGGATTCTTCTATGTGGATGCAAACGGTTGTTGGGGTTGGTGTATGAGTTATATGCTGGAAGATTTGAAAGTAATAGATGCAGCCTCGTTTCTTGCTGCACCCGGGGCTGCGACGATTATGGCCGACTATGGCGCCGACGTAATCAAGGTGGAAGCACCAAGAGGTGATGCGTACCGACTGCTGCATGGCCGATACCATCACGACTACAACTGGCATCTCACTTCGCGTAACAAGCGTGATATTGGTCTCGATATTTCAAAGGAGGAGGGCCGCGCGGTCCTGCATCGGCTGATTGACGATGCGGATGTGTTGCTGATTAACTTTCGCGAGGACCAGGTTAAGAAGTATGAACTTGAGTACGAGGCGTTAAAGGCGCGCAACAAGAGGCTCATCTATGCACAACTCACGGGCTTTGGCACGGTAGGTCCTGATAAGCACAAGCGCGGCTTCGATATTACTGGCTGGTGGGCGAGAACAGGCATCATGGACTTGATTAAGCCACATGGCGGCTCGCCAACATTTCCAGTAGGGGGCGTGGGTGACCATGCTTCTGCCATGACGTTGTTTGGCGCCATTATGATGGCCCTGTACCAGCGGGAGAAGACCGGCGAGGGTAAATATGTTTCAACGTCCCTGGTGGCCAACGGGTGTTGGGCAAATGGCATGCATTTGCAGGGCGTGATCGCGGGTTACGATCTGGGGAGTATTCTGGATGAGAAGGGATATCGCAGTCCCTTCGCCATGGTTTACAAGACCCGTGATGAGCGCTTCATTGTTCTGGTGCTGACCAATCCAGCTAGAGAGTGGCCGCAGTTGGTTACCTGCCTCGGTCATCCCGAATGGATTGAGGATGAACGGTTTCCTGATATTCGCGCCATCATGAAACAGCGGGATCTGGTCAGGGACATGTTTAGCGACGTCATTGGCTCGAAGAATCTGTCTGATATCTGTCTCGCCCTGGACAAGGAGAATCTGACCTATGCAGCGATAGAGAAAATCTCTGATGTCGTGCAGGACGCACACCTAATCGAGAACGAAATAATCATCAAAACCAATTCCGATAATCCTGACTTCCAGTGGACCGTTGCCAATCCCATTCAAATTCATGGTGAGGATCAGAGACCGCCGACCGACCCGCCGGAAATTGGTGAACATTCCCGCGAGATACTGCTCGAGGCGGGATACGCTGAGAGCGACATTGAAAAATTGCTGGCAAGCGGCGTTGTGACTGCGCAGCCGTCATCCTGAGATAAGTCGAAGGATCTCGTCAGGCATCCGGAACTAGCAACGAGGTCCTTCGGCTGCGGCTCAGGACGACTTCGTCAGAAGGTATACCCGTTCATGGTGACCACCACCTTGCCGATTACTTTTCTGTCTTCCAGCATCTTCAGGGCCTCGACGGCCTGTTCGAGGGGAAAGCCGGCGCATACATAAGGGTCGATCGCTCCATCTTTTAGCAGTTGGTAGAGTGCCTCGCTGTTGCGTCTGCCCAGTTCGGGGTCGCGTCTGCCGATTTCTCCTGCACGTACTCCAATCACTGCAATCTGTTTGATGAGGATGTGGTTCACGGCGGCCTTTGGCCAAACGCCGCTGGTGAAACCGATGCTGAGAATTCGGCCTCCCCAGTTGATGCAGCGCATGGATTCATCGAAGACGCTACCGCCTACAGGGTCATAGATTACGTCGGCGCCGTTGCCGTTGGTTAACGCCTTTACTTTTTCGCGAAAGCCGCCCAGTGATCCGTCGGCCATGGTGTAGTTGATGACATGGTCTGCGCCCCGTGATTTGACGACCTTTAGTTTCTCATCGGTGCCGCCCGTTGCGATCACGTGTGCGCCCATCTGTTTGCCGAGGTCCACGGCTGCCATACCAACGCCACCGGTAGCGCCATGTACCAGGAGCGTTTCTCCAGCCTGCAGGTTACCGCGGATATTCAGGGCGACATATGCCGTGAGATAGGCCGTGCCGTAAGATGCAGCTTTTTCATAGGCAATGGTGCCGGGAATGGATCTGACCGAGCTAGCAGGGACATTGATTGCCTCTGAAAATCCCCCATAACGGATCCCGGTAACGACCCTGTCGCCGACTTTAAAGTCTTCGACGTTTTGTCCGACGGCACTGACGTCACCTGCCAGCTCACCGCCCGGGGCAAATGGAAGAGGCGGCTTGAACTGGTATTTATCCTGGATCATGAGAAGATCTGGAAAGTTGACCGCGCAGGCTCTGACGCTGATTTGAACCTCATCATCCGCAGGTTCCGCGATATCTATTAGCTGCAACTTGAGGATGGAAATATCCTCACTGATTTCATGGCAAAGCGTAGTTCTAATCTTCATGACCGACGTGATAAGAGGGTGGTTTCCATTGGTAATGTAAAAGAGACAACATATCACAATATTGATACCCTCCTGTTAACAGTCGTTTCCCAGGGGAATTACCATGGAACAGTTGTCCGGGCAGGATGCATCGTTTTTGTACGGGGAAACACCTACCAGTCCAATGCATATCGGCGGTTTGATGATCTACGATCCGTCAACAGTCGAAGGTGGCAAACAAAGATTCAAGGATATTCTCAAGTTTATTGAGGAGCGGTTGCACCTGGCGAAGACCTTCCGCCAGAAAAAAGTGGATGTGCCGTTTAACCTGGACCATCCCTACTGGATTGAAGACAAGGACTTTGATCTTGAATTCCATGTGCGTCACATACGCTTGCCGGAACCCGGGGACTGGCGTCAACTCTGTATCCAGACCGCACGTTTACATTCACGTCCGCTGGACCTGACAAAACCCCTGTGGGAATTCACTGTCATCGAGGGGCTGGATGATGTGCCTGGCATGCCGAAGGGCTCATATGCCATCTTTACCAAGATTCACCACGCATGCATTGATGGGGTTTCAGGTGTCGATATAATTGAGGCTATTCACAGTCTCGAGCCCTATCCGGAAGCGCCACCACTGCCGGATACACCCTGGCGCGGAGAAGATCCACCCAATCCTTTTGAGCTGATGACTCGTGCGCATTTTAACAATATTACCCAACCGTTCCGTTTCGCCGAGGTGATGGCGCAGGCAGTCCCTGCGATTGGCCGCTTTCAGAAAGGATTGCGGGAAAAGAAATTTGAAGTGAACGTGACAGTGCCCAAGACCCGGTTCAGTGGTGCCATTACCGCGCACAGGGTGATCGAAGGCCGGAACTTTGATTTGGCAGTGATTCGCGAGATAAAAAAACAGGTGGAAGGGGCGACTGTAAACGACGCCATCTTGACGATATGTGGTGGCACGCTCCGCAAATACCTGGGAGCCAAGAAGGATTTGCCACAGGATTCGCTGGTGGCGATGGCGCCAATTTCAATGCGCTCCGATGACCAGAAGAAAGCGCTGGGTAACCAGGTGGCCGCCATGACGGTCGCCATCGGCACCGATATAGAAGATCCGCTTGAAAGAATGAAGGCTGTACATGAAGCGGCGTCCTCATCGAAGGAGATGACCAAGGCCGTGGGTGCAAAACTGATGACGGATTTCAGCCAGTTCATACCTTCCACCACCGCGGCATTGGCGACACGACTCTATACCCAGCTGGGATTATCAGAAACCATGTCTGCACCGTTTAATTGCGTGATCACCAATGTGCCGGGACCACAATTCCCGCTTTATTCTGCCGGTGCCAAGCTGGTTACCCATTTTGGACTCGGCCCGATATTTGATGGTATGGGCCTTATTTTTGCGGTGTTCAGCTATAACGGAAATATCACCATTACCGCAAGCTCCTGTCGCGAAATGATGCCGGACCCGGAATTTTTTGCGCAATGTCTGCAGGATAGTTATGACGAATTAAAAGCGGCTGCAGGCGGCTAGTCAGTTGATGTCCAGATCAAGACGTGTTCCGCGCTCTGTGGAGAGCGATGATGATTGTTTGAGTATTCGGTATCCGGGCTGGACGCCACTAGTATGACTGCCGAGGAGATCATCGACCGATTCAACCTGAAACCTCTGCCACATGAAGGCGGTTACTTCACGGAGGTATACCAGGATTCCGAAAACCGATCGCAGTCTTCAATCTATTATCTTATTACCGAAGAAGGGTTTTCGGCGCTGCATCGACTCAAGATCGTTGAGATTCTCCATTTTTATGCGGGCGATGCGCTCGAGACCATTCAAATTGATCCTGAGGGCAATCTCACTCAAACACGATTGTCTGGCTTGGATCAGGGCGGAGCTCCGCAACTGGTTGTTCCTCGTCATCATTGGCAGGGAACTCAATTGGCGCAAGGGGGGCAGTGGGCGCTGATCGGTTCGACCTGCGGTCCTGCCTTCGAATGGGATGATTTTGAACTGGGGAAAAGAGATCGCCTGATCGAAAGTTATCCTGCGTATCGTGAGACGATCATGCGCTACAGTCGTATTTAATTTACACAAAAGTTGGAGAGAAGATGCCTGAAGGTGTCAATAAAGCCGGAGTTGTCTCCTGGCTAAAAAAACATGTACCCGCGCTGGAAGGCGATGTCAGTTTCTCGCTGATCGTTGGTGGTCATTCAAATTTGACCTTTAAGTGTGAGGACGCGGCCGGTAACACTTATGTGTTACGCAGGCCGCCACTCGGACAGATACTTGAAAGTGCTCATGATATGGGACGAGAGCACAAAATCATCCATGCCCTGAGGGACTCGGATGTTCCGGTGCCTGTCACCTATGGATTGTGCAAAGACAAGCAGGTCAATGGTGCAGATTTCTATGTCATGGACTATGTGGATGGATTGGTGCTAAACGATTCTGTCGCCGGTGCGCAGGTTCAGCTATCAGACAGGCGTGCAATCGGACTGCATGTCATCGATATTCTATGCAATCTACATTCGATAAATATGGATTCTGTGGGATTGGGTGACCTTGGCAGGAAGGAAGCGTATCTCGCTCGTCAGCTTAAGCGCTGGACAAGGCAATGGGAGGCATCAAAAACCCACGAAGTGCCGGAAATGGAAGAAAGTTGCCGCATTCTTAACGAAACCATGCCGGAGCAGATCGGGGCTGCTATTGTCCATGGAGACTATCGATTGGGGAATATGATTGTCACGGGCGGTAAAGTCAGGGCTATACTTGACTGGGAGTTGTGCACCCTGGGTGATCCGTTAGCTGATGTGGGTTACATATTGAACAATTGGGTTTCGCCCGGTGAACCGGAAGAACAAGGGGAGGGGGACCAGTCCCCCACAGCCGCGGGGGGTTACCCTGGTCGGGAGGAATTCTGCGAGATTTACGAAGAAAAAACCGGGCGGGATCTCTCTGGTATCAACTACTACCGGGCGTTTGCCCATTGGCGCCTGGGTGCCATTGGTCAGGGTGTCTACAAGCGCTACCTGGTTGGTGCCATGGGTCAGGGGCGTGAAGTGGATCTTGACAGGCACAAAGAAAGCGTGGCAAAGAGGGCCCAGGCTGCACTGGCGCTGTTACAGTCCTGATGAATGATGACAGGCTAATCAGTGAATTGTATGTGGTCTTGCTTCAAGGGCAAGCAGACGATTACTGGCCACATTGCGCAATTGCTCATCCTCCGATTCCTGTAGTACGCCGATGTAGGCGTGCTGTGCCAATGCGACGTTGCCCTGCATTTCGTGTACCGCACCGAGTTGAACATTGAATTCGGCGCGGTGAGGCAATAACAAGAGTTGCCGATCAATACAGGCCTTGCTCTTTTCCCATGATTTTTGCCGCCAGAATATCTGCTTCAGATTATCCAGGATGCGGATAAGCACATCCTTGTTGCTGGCGATTTCAAAATATTCATCCTGCAGAACTGCCTTTTCTCCTGCGATTTGACGTAACAGATTAGAACAATCGGGTTTGCTTAGTATCCGCCCGGAAAATGGGTCGACAATGACATGTTTATCTGAGCCGTAACGAATCAGGAAATGACCTGGGAAGTTTATTCCTCTAACAGATATATCGAGGCGCGATCCGAGCGCGATATGAACCAGGGCCAGGGTTATAGGAATGCCAACGCGGGTGTCAATAACACGATTCAGATAGCTGTTACCCGGGTCGTAGAAATTTTTGACATTGCCGCTGAATCCTTCCTCCACATGAATAAACTCAATCAGGCTGTTGACCGAAATTCCTAAATTGACGTTGCTGCCAAACTTGTGCTCAAACTGATGTGCCAGCTGATCCAGTGCCTGGAGATAAAGAGGTATCTCAATGTCGTCCTCTGTTTCTGCGGCGATCAGTAAAGCAGCTTCGTCCAGCTTGATTTGCGCATCGGGTAGTGCGGCAAGTTCGGCGAATCGGGTTCGAATCTCGTCTCTCATGGGTTCAACTTTACAATGTTAATGCCGATATGCAATCCTCAATCATCATCCTTGGAGGTTAGCTGCATGAGAGAAGAGATAACCCCTCCCGGGTTAATGCTGCGAATGCTGGAGGGGCGCGCTGGCATTGAGGCAGGGCAGTTAATGCTGGCAATGCCGCTTATCCGATTACAGGCGAAACGAGGTAAGGGTGAACCCGTGGTGGTACTTCCAGGTTTTATGGCGGACGACGATTCCACCTTCATCCTGAGGCTATTTCTCAGGAGTATTGGCTACAAGGCCTATCCCTGGGGATTGGGGGTCAATCGCAAGAGGATGCTGGATTTTCTGCCTCCCATTGCAGACCAGGTTCGGCAATTGTCGCAGAAGTACCAGCAAAAAGTCTCACTCGTCGGCTGGAGCCGTGGTGGAATTCTGGCAAGAGAGGTGGCAAGAGAACATCCCACCCTGGTCGACAGGGTCATTACAATGGGCTCACCGGTGAAAGGAGGCACCAATGTTTCCAGTATCGGCGCGATGATAAAAAAGGAGACAGGGTTGACATCCAGGGAGATGTCGCAGTTGCTAAGGCTGCGTCAGTTGACCCCCATTGATGTACCAATACGTGCTATATACAGCAAATTCGATGGCATTGTCTCATGGAAAGCCTGTATTGATGAGGTGAGTAAAAATGTAGAGCACTTTGAGATTCGTGGCTCTCATATTGGGATGGCTACAAATGTTGAGGTGTACAGGCTGTTGCCAAAATTACTGGCAGAAAAAATTCAACAGAACTTTTAAGGGGAAGTAGTATGCAATTTGATTTAACCATGACTGATGAACTTTTAGCCACGACACGGGCGGTTCGAAAACGACTGGATTTTGACAAGCCGGTGCCGCGCGAGATTATAGAAGAATGTATCGCCTTGTCGCAGCAGGCGCCTACCGGCACGAATTCTCAAGGGTGGCGCTGGATTGTGGTTGAAGATGCAGACAAGCGAGCAAAGCTGGCTGATATTTATCGAAAGATGTCCGGGCCTTATCTTGAAGAGCAGGGGAAGATCGCTGAGGAATCCGGAGATGCCCAGACGATGCGCGTATTGGACTCTGCCGTTTACCTGGCGGAAAACCTGCAGCATGTGCCAGTACATGTCATTCCCTGCCTGCAGGGGCGCCCGCCAGAGGGAACACCCGTGGTCGCCCTGTCGGCCATGATGGGTTCGATATTCCCGGCCATATGGAGCTTTCAGTTGGCACTTCGTGCAAGGGGATTAGGTTCATGTCTTACCTCGCTGCATTTGTTCAATGAAAAGGAAGCCGCTGAGTTGCTGGGAATTCCTGATGATGTGTTGCAGATTGCGTTGTTACCGGTGGCCTACACGAAGGGCACTGATTTCAAGCGAGCGCAACGACCACCGGCGTCGGACATCATGCACTGGGATCACTGGGGAACCTAGTCGTGGCCATCCGAATATTTCATGTCAAAGGAACGCGTTCGGTTCGTGTGATCTGGTTATGCGAGGAATTGGGAGTGCCTTGTGAGGTCGTACCGATCGACTTTTCGGCGGACTATCGAAACGGCGATGAATGGCGAGCCATGAGCCCCACCGGAAAAGTACCTGCCATGACTGATGGTGACATGACCATGTTTGAATCCGGTGCGATGGTTCAGTATATCCTGGAAAAATACGGGCAGGGGCGACTGCAGCCGGAACCTGGCACTGCTGACAGTGCTCTTTATCTGCAATGGTGCTGGTTTGCGGAAGCGACACTAGCCAGACCGTTGGGAGACATAATGCATCACCGGTACCTGAAGGCGGAAGCGGAAAGGCTGCCGGAGATGGTGGTCGACGGCGAAAAGCGAGCACGGGTTTGTCTTGAAGCGGTTAATTCGGCGCTGCAAGGTCAGGACTATCTGCTGGCTGAATTTACCGCGGCAGACATCATGATGGGATATTCGCTTTTGCTCGCTGCGAGAGTGGAGGTTCTCGATGACCGATACCCACGGGTGCAGGTCTATTTTGAGAAGCTCAAAGCAAGATCGGGCTATCAAACAGCAACTGCCTAGTACGCGATTATCTTTATCTGGTCCTGTTTTTGAGCGCTTTCTTAGCCAGTGTATTTTTTTCCTGGGCAGCGACAGCGCCAGCGCCGATATGTGATTCGCCTCTTTGCTTTGCCAGTTGCACTTGTTTTTCCCGTTCTCTGAATCTCATCCGCTGGGTATCTGTCTGTTTGTCAATACAATGCGGACAACTTAATCCCTGTACGTAGGCGTTACTTCTTTTATCCTGTTCTGAAATCGGCATGCGGCAGGCATGGCATTGATCGTACTGACCTTTCTCCAGTTGTTGATCCACCGTGACTCGATCATCGAATACGAAACATTCCCCCTCCCAGAGAGAAGCTTCCTCTTCGATCTCTTCGAGGTATCTAAGGATACCGCCTTGCAGATGATATACCTGGTCGAAGCCCAGCGACTTCAGATAGGCTGTGGATTTTTCACAGCGGATTCCACCGGTACAGAACATGGCAACTTTCTTGTTTTTTTCCGGGTTGAGGTGTGTCTTTGCGTAATCAGGGAATTCGCGGAACGACGTGGTGTGCGGATTGATCGCGTTCTTGAATGTACCAATCCCTACTTCGTACTCATTACGGGTGTCGATCAGGGTGACCTCGGGGTCTGAAATCAATTCATTCCAGTCTTCAGGCTTAACGTAAGTGCCGGTGATATCGTTTGGATCAATATCTTCCACGCCCATGGTCACGATTTCTCTTTTTAGTTTGACCTTAGCCCGATTGAAAGGCATCTCGTCAGTAAAGGATTCCTTCCGACGAAGTTCGGAAAATCGTTCGTCGCCATCCAGCCATTTTAGAATTGAATCGACTCCGTCACGGCTACCAGCGATCGTGCCATTGATTCCCTCAGGTGCCAGCAACAGGGTCCCGCGCACGGTGTTTTCTGCCATTAGCTTTTTTAAGGGTGCTTGTAACTTTTTGAAGTCGGGCAGGTGCACAAAATGATATAGCGCACAAACCACTAGATTATTAGCTGCTTTCAAGCTCAAAAAAGTTCTTTCAGATAACTTTGATCCATGGTCGGTTCAAAGCTATTTCTTGTACCCAGTCCAAAAAACTCATGGATTGATGTAACGATCGTGACAGCCAGCTCATCCTGTATAGCGAGACTGTCTTCCAGGTATCGATCATAGCGCATGGCCCAATCCTGTTTACCACTTACAGCGTTAATGAGCTGCACCGTTATCCGGATCATCCCGTTCTGACTTCTGACAGAACCCTCTATCAGGTGAGTTGCATTGAGTTGCCTGCCGATTTCAATTGGATCAAAAGATTCTCCCCGAAACCGGAATGATGATGTGTGCGAGACAGTGGATAGCTGCCTTGAACGACCAAAGTAGTTGGTAATATCTTCAGATAAACCATCACCAAAATTCAGGTTTTCGTCACTGTCGATAAGATTGAGGAAAGGCAAAACAGCGACAGTGATTGGCGTAGTGTTAGCGACAGCTGCTGCTGAGCTGGTTTCCAGCGGTTCCTTCTGCATCACCTCGGCGATCAATCGATAACCACGTTTCGGGTAGGTCTGGATGTATTGCGGATCCTTTGAGCTGTCGCCGAAGACTCTTCGCAATTCCGCCATGGTCTTGTGCACCGCATTGTCACTGGAAACAGAGCCGCGCCAGAATGTATCCAGTAATTCTTCCTTGGTGACTAGTTTGCCCTGGTGTTTGGCAAGATGCAGCAACACGTCCATCGCACGGGGCGTGATATGCAGATCCTCATTTGCTCGCGTCAGACGGTCAAATTTTTCATGGACCGTCCAATCACCTACTAACAGCATGGTATTTTCAGAGTAGAAGTGGCTTAGAAATAATCTTACCTAGGGCTTTCCCTGGCCTCAACGTTTTTGATCAGGAAAATACCCTTGCCTGCGGTGATGGCAGAGGAAAAGCAGGGAAAATTCAGGGTTTCGGCAGGAAAAGCGGCAAATCTGCGAATCAAGGCAGAGTAAAGGAACGAAGATGGAAGAGATCAGCAAGGACGACACACTGCCCGATATGGAAACTGTTTGTCGGTGTAATCACCAGCGAGCCAGATTTACTTTTTAAGACTTATTTAAACAACGGGGAAAATATGAAACTACGGACAGGACTACTGGTGGCGCTTGGCATGGGGTTTGCGTTTACCGCTTCAGCTTCAACATTAACCGACAATCGTGGTTTTTTGAACTGCGAAAGCGAATTCATGGATCTGCTGGGTGAATCAGGCCTTGTGCTTAAACACAATTTTGAAGTGGCAGATCGAGGGAGCAGTAAGACATTTTATGTCAAGGGGTCAGCCTGGGCTGACGACGGCAGTCGAACAATAGTGACCGGTACCTGTGTTACCGAACGATTTGGCCGTGTCGTGAGCAGTATTGACATTGACTCTGAAAAATCCATTAGTAGAGCCGGTAATCTAACTGTTCGATAGCCTCTTGTGCGGGCCTCCATGGCCCGCATTTTTTTCATCTTTACTGAGAACCGCAGCAGGCGCATTTGAGACCCACTGCAGGTGCCGATTTTCCAGCATATTTTTCTGAGTGCTATACTCCTGACCATTAGTGCTAGCTGATGTTAAGGAGATAACCATGCCCATAAATCCGGATGCCGTAGGCACCAAAGGCGAGCCCACACGGCGAAGCTGGTCATCAAAAGATGCTTTACTATATGCGGTTGGCGTGGGTGCAGGAACAGATGAGTTACAGTATACAACTGAGAACACAAAAGACCTGCCGCAAAAAGTGTTGCCAACTTTCGCTGTCATAGTCGGCGGTGGTGGAGTGCCGATGGCGGCTGCGGGTTCTTTTAATCCGGCATTAATGGTTCACGGAGAACAGGGTATTGAACTGTTGGGGGAAATTCCGCCCGATGGAGAAATCGAGAGTGTGGGAGAGATTACGGGTATCTACGACAAGGGGTCGGCGGCTGTTCTCGCATTTGCCTCGGAGTCAAAAAACGTAAAAACCGGGGAAGTTTTACTACGAACAACCATGACACTGTTTTGCCGTGGTGAAGGGGGGTTTGGTGGTGATCGCGGACCATCAGATAAAATTGAGTTCCCCGACAGCGATCCGGATCACGCGGTAACTTACAAAACCCGCAAAGACCAGGCGTTGACCTATCGATTGAGTGGCGACCGTAATCCGTTACATTCGGATCCTTCCTTCGCTGCTATGGGTGGATTTGACCGACCCATTCTGCACGGGCTTTGTTCCTATGGTTTCACTGGTCGAGCGCTGTTGCAGTGCCTTTGTTCTGGCGATGCCAGCAGGTTTAAATCGATGAATGCGCGTTTTTCAAAACCTGTGATGCCTGGAGATGCTCTCACCATATCGATGTGGGTGGATGGTAACACCGCGCTGTTTCGCACCACCAACCAGGACGGTGATGTCGTCATTGACCAGGGCAGGTTTACCTTTCGGTAATATTCAATGCTAGACATCGGAGATACAGCACCTGATTTTGAGCTCACGGATGAAAACGGTGAGCAGACCACCCTTGATGACCTGCTGGCAGGCGAGTCCTTGATTCTGTATTTCTATCCCGCGGACTTTACACCACTGTGCACAGCGGAAGCGTGCAGCATTCGCGATATGCACGAGGATATTGTTGGTGTAGGCATCAAGGTCGTGGGCATCAGCCCCCAGAGTGAACCTAGTCACCGGCGATTCAAGGCGAAGTTCAATATTCCGTTTCCCCTATTGTTTGATAAAAACAAGAAGGTTATCAGGGCCTTTGGCGTAGATGGACCGTTGGGTTTTGGCGTTCGTCGAGCCACCTACCTGATAAGTAAAGAAAAGCGCATTGAAAATCGTGTGGTATCTGATTTGTTCGTCAGCAGCCACACACAATTTATCAAGGAAGTCATTGCCAACCGTCGCTAATCCGAAATACCGGGGGGTTAGGCAGTAATACTATGGGCGGCATCCCAGAAGCGTTTGATCGCGTCAATATGCTCATCTGCTGACAAACCGACGTTCATGGTTACGACTGCAGCGTGGGTGACGCCCATATCCTGCAGTTTTTTCAGTTGGTCCAGTTGTTTTTCATCAGCGTTGCCGAGACCCACCATCACCTCGAAGCCAATGTCGGCGGGGTCTCGATCGTTTTCCTTCGCCATTTCGCGAATACTTTCCAGTTGGTTTTCGAGTTCCGGATTAAAAAACGGAAACCAGCCGTCGGCAAGTCGCGCCACACGATTCAACACCTGTGGAGCCATTCCACCGAGCCATATGGGGATATGCTTGTTGACGGGCAAAGGATTCAAACCGGCTTCGGTGATCTTGTGCCATTGACCGTCGTAACTGATGACATCTTCGGCAAACAGTTTCCGCAACACATCGATCTGTTCTTCCGAGCGGCGTCCCCGGTTAGTGAAGTCTTCGTTGAGCGCCTCGTACTCAACCGGGTTCCAGCCTGTGCCGATGCCTAATCTGAACCTTCCTTTGCTGATAACATCGAGACTGGCAGCCTGTTTCGCGACCAGAGCGGTCTGCCTTTGCGGCAGAATAACCACAGCGGTGACCAGTTCCAGGGTTTCGGTCAGACCAGCCAGATATCCATACAAGACGAAGACTTCATGAAACATGCTTTTGTCTGTATAAGGTCCTTGCCAGTCCGGACGATTTTTAGTGCTTGCTCCCAACACATGATCATAGGCGATGATATGGTCATAACCTAACGATTCCGCAGTGGTGGCGAATACAGCGACACGATCCGGATCGTCTCCGATTTCAGTTTGTGGGAATACAACACCAAGTTTCATAAAGATTCCTTAATTTTGTTGCTTGCTCAGAGTCAGTGCTGCTACGATGCCAGCTTTCCTGCTGTATTTATAGCTTTATCATTGTGCCGCTTCCTCGGATACCGTTCGTAAAAATATGTTGTATAGCGACTTTGGGTGAAGCTGCCATGGCGGTATCCGCGGGTGCTTCCGCAATAGGCCTCGTTTCCTCCATGCCGAGCGGCCCGGGTGTGATTGATGATCAACTGATATCTGAAATTGCTGCGAGCATTCCACCACCCGTCGCGACTTTCCTACTGACATCGCTTCAAGATGCGGACGCTATTGCCGATCAGCACCGAACCTGCCGAACATCGACGATCCAGTTGGTAGATCGTCTCGATCATGCAGAGCTTCACAAGCTGCGCGCGCAACTGACAGGGATCAAGCTCGTACAGGTTATACACGTTAACGGTGTCGAATCCATTGAAGAAGCCCTGTCAGTTTCCCATCTCGTCGATGCCCTGCTTTTGGATTCCGGTAATCAGAATCTCGACATCAAAGAGCTTGGTGGTACCGGGCGCATACATGACTGGCAACTGAGCAGACGTATCAATGATGCGGTGGACCTGCCATTGATACTGGCGGGAGGCTTGAATACGGCGAATGTCGCGGAAGCGGTAAGAATTGTTAGACCTTTTGGTGTTGACCTCTGCTCTGGCGTACGACGGGAGGGAAAACTTGATCTAGTGAAGCTGCATGATTTCATCAACGTGGCCACAAATCGTAAATAACGAGCTGGCCGGTGGAGTGAAAACCACGGGGTTTACACAGTCAGCAGAAAATAAAAGAAAGAAGGAGTTGAAGCATGATTCTTGAAGTCGCTATTCTCGATGTAGTACCCAGCAAGGAGGCCGAGTTCGAACAGGCATTCCTTCAGGCTGAGAAGATCATTTCATCCATGAAAGGATATGTGGGTCACGAGCTAAAGAGATGTCTGGAAAACAGCAGTCGGTACCTGTTACTTGTAAACTGGGACACACTGGAAGATCACACGGAAGGCTTCAGGCGTTCATCCGAGTATCTTGAATGGAAACAGCTGTTACATCATTTCTATGACCCGTTTCCGCAAGTCGAACATTATGAACCCATCCACTGCATAGAAAGAGCGTAGTGATGCAATATGACGGGAATTACTGAAACCGCTTAGACAGGTTTAAAAAACTTATGGGGATTCCTTCAGGTCTGAAGGCGCTCGGGTTATGGAATTTCAGCAAGAGCAATGAAAGTCACCCCATGCCAAAAGCACGGGGTGTTGAATGTTCCCTGTGAAAAGCGACCAGGGTGTCGTAACGCAGTTAGACAATCGTTACGTTTACAGCCTGTAAACCCTTGTCTCCTTGCTCAACTTCAAATTCCACTTCCTGACCATCGCTAAGTGTTTTGAAGCCCGGGGTATTAATTGCCCTAAAGTGGACAAAAACATCTTTCCCTTCTTTACGCTCAATAAAACCAAATCCTTTTTTGTCATCAAACCATTTCACTCGTCCAGTTTCGGTAGCCATATAATCATCTCTCCTGAGAAACTATAAAAGTAATCATCGACACTGCACTAAATTAGGTAGTGCCAAATCATATAATGCTGAAAGATGCAGGAATTAGTTACGAACAAACACGATGAAGTATCGACATTGCACGGACATAAATAGCCGCTGTAATCTTTACCAGCGCTCGCAGTGTATCGTATATTGGGTCATTGTAAAGGGTATATTTTGACCATGGAACAGCGGGAAAGCACGGCCTTAGAAATTATCCTCCATGGTTTGTGAGCGGAACACGCTATCAGGAATGACTGGAGACAAATCGGGGATTGGAAACCCGGTTGCCGATGTCACAGTTGAAAGGAACTTATCATGGAAATGCTATATGGCTCTTGCCTTTCCTCGGACAAGCTCAGCCGAAGCTTTGTAAGGTTTGCGCAAGCAGCCTGCAATGGATGAGGGACGACAGTCCCGGATTTAGAGTCGCCGCAGGAAGTCTGGATACAGATCTGGATATCAAGCCGACAACACAGATATTCTGTGAGAGTGTGCGCAACTGGCGCGAACTCCGTACAGACCTTCCCCGGGTTGACCGATTACCTTAAGGCGTGAATATTCCAGATTCATGAGTTTCGAGCAGGCAGGGCAAGTGTGTTCAAGGCGATTGATATCCTTTCACGTTGTCCGGAATGTGGCGTGACCCAATGAGCGACCCAGGAAGGGAAAGCGATAATTTGTCCTACCTTTGGTGAAAAACGATGGTCGGAACGATAAACAGTCCCGTCTGCGTCTTTGTACCTTAGATCTGGTTTGTACATCAGAGGCGTCGGGTTTCTGGGATCCTGGACGACCAGACAACCTGAGTTGGATTCGCTCTCGTTTTCGGCCAATCCGTCATCTACATAGAAAACGGCAGACCACATTGCACCAGGGTGTGTGTGAGATTCGTGACCTATCCCTGGAGGACAGATGTTTGCCCACATCTCGGCAGACCATTCGAATCGAGGTCTGTCAGGGTTGGTTTGGCCGATGTCATGGGTAAACTGATTACACATTTGTACCATGAGTACACCTAGCTGCTGGGCAGGTTCGCCGCCCCATTGCAGCATATTAGTGTCGGATTGCCATCCTCCGAGGCTAGATCGGGTATTGTTTTCATGATTGTTACGGCGTTCCTCTATGATCACCCTCAGTTGACCCGTTAGTTCAGCAATATCAGGTACGTCGGCAATAATAAGCGGGATTTCGAAAAGACCCTTGTACTGGGCGACTTTAGCTGCGGCAAGCTCGTCAAACATCGCATTGTCTCCATAGAGGACTGTAGAGATACTGATGGTGTTTATTCTGCAATAACATCATTATTCTACAGCTTGTGAATAGGTACTTCACTGGCCTGTTTTCGGATGAGGCGTAACGGAGCGATAGTTATGAGTAGCAGGCAGTTTAGTGGGTTTGGTTCGGATACCATCAATTTTTTGAAGCAGTTGGCTGAAAACAACAATCGCGATTGGTTTGCGGAAAACAAATTACGCTATGAGCGTTGCGTGGTGGATCCGGCGTTTCAGTTCATTTCCTCAATGGGTAACGAACTTGATTCGCTAAGCTCACACTTTGAAGCCGTCCCCAAGAAGCAGGGCGGTTCGCTGATGCGTGTATATAGGGATACGCGTTTTGGCAAGGATAAGACGCCTTACAAAACAAACATTGGTATCCAGTTTCGACATGAAGCAGGCAAGGATGTGCACGCGCCTGGATACTACATGCATATCGAACCCGACAATGTGTTTGTTGGTGTTGGCATGTGGCGACCTGAATCTGAAACCCTTCGAGCCATCAGGGAACGTATTGTGGAAAAGCCTGATGAATGGAAGGCGATCGTATCCAACAGAAGATTTAAAACGACCTTTGAGCTACAGGGTACGTCATTAAAGCGACCCCCGAGAGGATTTGATCCGGGTGCCCCGCACATGGAAGACCTGAAGAGAAAGGACCACATAGCTGTGATGCAGATCTCACTTGATGATATTTCTGATGCCGGGTTTGCGAAGAAGCTTGTCAGGGAGCTGAAAAAAGCAACGCCCTACATGGAGTTCTTGTGCAAGGCGGTTGGCGTGCCTTTTTAATCCGCGGCGTCATCCATCTTGCGAAAGCAGGTTCGAAGCTGTTCTACAAAAGTCTCTGGCTGTTCGAATGCTGCAAAATGCCCACCTTTATCCAACACGTCGAAGTGAACAAGGTTAGTGAAACGTTTCCTTGCCCAGCGTTCCGAGGTCTTGAATATTTCTTTCGGGAATATGCTGCAGCCAACGGGCAGGGTTATGGGTTCGCCGCCCAGTGAACTGCTGCCGAAACTTTCCCAGTAGATTCGTGCAGAAGAGGCGCCTGCGCCCGGGAGCCAGTACATCATGACGTTATCGAGAAGTTCATCCCGGGAGACAATGTTTTCCGGATGACCATCACAGTCCATCCACTGGTAGAATTTTTCAATGATCCAGGCCGCCTGGCCGATGGGGGAGTCGGCCAGACCGTAACCGAGGGTCTGGGGTCGGGTACTCTGCTGTTTGGAATAACCCGAATCATGGTCCTGGTAAAACTTCCCTGCGGCCAGCGCATCCTGCTCCTGTTCAGTCAGGTCATCCATAGTATCGGGATCCGGGGGTGCGATGGGCATGTTCATGTGGATTCCCTGGCAATTTCCGAGGTTCTGTACCGCGATCGCAGCGGTGACGACAGAGCCCCAGTCACCACCCTGGGCGTAGTAAGCGTCGTAACCCAGTTTCACCATCAAAGTGTTCCATGCTGTCGCTATTTTCTCGATGTTCCAACCCGGTTCTACAGGTTTATCGGAATAACCAAAGCCGGGCAGTGTTGGACACACCAGGTGAAAAGCATCACTGGCGGCACCGCCGTGGGCTTGTGGATCAGTCAGTGGGCCAATCACTTTTTGAAATTCCACGATAGAACCAGGCCATCCATGTGTCATGACCAGCGGCCTCGCGCTCTCAACCGGGGATTTAACGTGGATGAAATGTATTCCCAGTCCATCGATTTCAGTTTTGAAGCTGTCCCATTGATTTAGCAGTCGTTCGCGAGATTTCCAGTCGTAATCATTTAGCCAGTACTGCTGGATCTCTTTCATGTAATTGAGAGGGATCCCCTGACTCCAGTCATCGGGTGTTTCCTCGTCGGGCCAGCGAGTCAGGTTAAGGCGCGTTTTCAAATCTTCAATGACGGAGTCTGGCGTTTCAATTTTAAAAGGAAATATATCTGACATGGGCCACCTAGGTTAAAATTTTTCAGGGCTGTTTGTAGAGAACCGCTCAGGGCTGTTTATCAAAGCCGCTCAAGGCTATTCTTGCACCGTAATGACAATTTTTCCAATCGCTTTCCTGTCCAGCATTCTCATCATGGCGCTACCTGCTTGTGCGAGGGGAAAGGTCTCTCCAGGTTGAGGATTGAGCCTTCCCGAAGTAATCCATTCCAGCAAACTCGTGAGTACGGGTCGGGCCTCGCCGGGATTCGCTGCAATGAATCCACCCCAGTTGACACCAATGACGGAACATCTTTTCAGGAGCATCAGGTTCAGTGGCATCCGGGCTATTTCACCCGTTGCAAATCCCACCACCAGGAATCTGCCATCCGGACCCAGGGAGCGCAGGGCAGGTTCCGAATAGTTGCCGCCAACAGGATCGTAGACGATGTTGAGGGGTTCGCCATCCAGTATTTTTTTTAGTTGGTCGCGCCAGTTTTTAAGGGAATAGTTCACGACATGATCCGCACCGACCTCAATACAGGCCTGGCGTTTTTTCTTGCTTGAAGCCGCGGCGATAACTCTTGCACCCATAGCCTTGGCAACATCAATTGCGGCGGTTCCTACACCACCGCTGGCGCCAAGGATCAGGATGGTTTCTTTCCTCTTCAGGTTCCCGCAATAGGTCAGGCCGTGGTATGCGGTGCAGTAGTTAACCAGGAATGAGGCTGCCGACTCCGGCGACAGGACATCAGGCAGAGGAACACAGGCTGTTTCCGGGAGAGCAATTTTTTCTGCAAGACCGCCTCTGGACGGTGTTGCAAGAACTCGCTGGCCAACCCTCAGATGCTTGACACCTTCTCCGATCTGTTCCACGACACCCGCGATTTCGTTTCCCGGGATGAAGGGCAACGGCGGCCTTATCTGGTAGTGACCCGCCACCGTGAGAGCGTCGACATAACCCAGGCCAGTTGCCTGAATAGTAAGCAACACATCAGTGGGTCCTGGATTTGGGTCATCGACATCCTGGATTTTCAGCTTATCCGGGGAGTCATATTCTTCACAGACAATAGCGCGCATGTTTTCTTGTTCTTGCCTAAAAAGGAAAGCCATATTAAGTGAAATATTTTTATGTTGCTACAATGGCGCAGTTCAATAGGTTTGACTTATCATCAGTTATTAACAGGAGTATTTTCCCTCAATGAGCGCCCCACCAGTAGTACTACAAACCCCGATTGGATTTGACGAGATCTACGCAAACGCAAAAACCTTGCGCGGCTGGCTTGCCTCAAAGTCTGACGATATTGAGCAGGCGCGAAAATTAACCCCCGAAGTTGTTGGGCAACTGGTGGCTGCCGGGATGTTTCGCATGAATATGCCGCGTACCTGGGAAGGGCCGGAGCTCAGCTCCATGGAACAAGTGCTGGTGATTGAGGAGCTGTCCCGTGGCGACGCATCGGTTGGTTGGTGCGTAATGATCGGATGTGATTCCGGAATTTATTCCGGATACCTTGACGATCATGTTGCGAGGGACTTGTATCCGCATCTTGATATGGTGCAGGCCGGTTGGGTATACCCCGTTGGGCGCGCCGAAGAAATCGATGGCGGCTACCGCGTTTCAGGAAACTGGATGTTTTGTAGCGGCTCATCTCATGCAGATTTGATTGCTGCGGGCTGCACGGTCTATCGGGATGGGGAACCCGTGTTGAATGAACGGGGTACGCCGGAATGGCGGCTGGTTATTGCGCCAGCGTCGCATTGGGAAATCAAGGATACCTGGTATACCACGGGCCTCAGGGGGACCGGTAGCAATGACTATACAACTTTATCCGATTATCTCGTGGTTCCTAGGGAACACTCGTTCAGCTTTTTTGAGCCAAAACGGGAAGGTCTGTTGTGGAAAAAGGCAGATACCCTACTGCGAAAAATGTCCGGCATTCCTTTAGGTGTTGCCAAGCAGAGAATAGATGATGCGAAGGAGATCCTGGCCGGTAAGGTGGATCCTCTGAGCCAACAGAGATACAAGAACCAACCGAGGATTAAAACTGCAATAGCGGATGCTGAAATGCTTCTGGGGAGCGCCAGGTCTTATGTGTTCTCTGCGCTGGAGACCCAGTGGCATCTGCTGGAAAAAGATATTGAGTTGAATAAGCAGCAAAGAGCTGACCTGTGGTTGTCAAGACTGAATGCGTTCCAGTCTGCTCGCAGCATAGTAAGACTGTTGTACGACGTTATCGGTGGTAGTGCAATTTATAGTCGAAAAGGACCGATGGATCGATCGATTCGGGATACTGAAACAATGTGTCAACACATGGTGGGTCAACGCAAGGGGCTGGAGGATATTGGTGCGCTACTGCTCGATTCCGATGGGCAGTCTGGTTCGCCGATGATTTAAGCAAAAGGTGGAATAATGACGATAGGTTTGGGTCTGGGTACTTCGCGGTTTCCCTTCAGTACGGGCAAAGAATACTTTGAATGGGTCGAATTCTGTGAACTAGGCTCTGTGGATTCCATCTGGCAGACAGATCGGCTGGTATCGACGGAGCCGATGCTGGAGTGTATGTCAACCATGGCGGCGCTCGCTGGGGCAACGGAAAAAATCCGGTTTGGTATGAATGTGGCTTCTATCGCGCTCAGGGATCCGCTCTTAACGGCGAAGCAATGCGCTACAGTTGACTTGTTGAGTAATGGTCGTTTACTGCCTGCTTTCGGTATTGGTAGCGCCCTGAGTCAGGACTATAAGGCGACTGGAATTCCGACGAAACGAAGAGGCAAGAAAGCTGACGAAGCGCTGCAGTTGATCCGTCGCCTGTGGTATGAAGACGATGTAAGTTTTGACGGCGAATTTTTTCACTATCAGCATGCCACTATTTCCCCGAAACCTGAAAATCGGAAAATTCCCTTGTGGATTGGTGGTTCCAGCGAGGCCGCCATGAAACGCACGGCAAAGTTTGGCACCGGCTGGCTGGGTGGTATTGATTCACCGGAACAGTCAAAGATCATGGTCAAGGGTATCAAAGTAGCCTTGAAGGATACCGGGCGACATATTGATGACGATCACTACGGGGCTTCTTTTTCTTTCCGGTTTGGTAACCCGGATGAAGAAAGTGCCAGAAAAGCCAGTGAAGGTTTACGAGCCAGGTTAAATAAAGATCCCTCTCGTTATATGGTCGTAGGCGATGCTGGTGAAATCATAAAGAGAATCAATGAGTACATAGATGCGGGATGCCATAAGTTTGTCATGCTACCCCTTGCCGGTAATCACCGGGAGATGATGATGCAGACACGACATTTTATCGAAGAGATATTGCCGGAGTTTTGAATTTTCCCTGGAGCGGGGGAGGATTGGACTCTCCCTCTCGGAGATTTGCTTCGCAATTCTCCTGCCGGATTCGGTGTTTGAACTTCGCCCTCTCGCAACATGGCTGCACCAAATTGCTGCCGGGTTCGGTGTTTGACCTTCGCCCTCTCGCAACATGGCTGCGCCAAATTGCTGCCGGGTTCGGTGTTTGAACTTCGCCCTCTCACAACATGGCTGCGCCAAATTGCTGCCGGGTTCGGTGTTTGACCTTCGGTCAAGCCACCTCAGATCAAGCCACCTCAGATCAAGCCACCTCAGATCAAGCCACCTACTGTATATGACGTACGATGTCCTGGAATTGTTCGAAAATTTCATCTTCCATATAGTCCTTGAATTCTCCAGCGTCAAAATAGGCGCCGTGACATTGCGGACAAGATTCGAACTTTATTTCAAAAGGCTCGGTGTGCAGAACATGATTCATCTTCACTTTGCACTTGGGGCAGGGAACGTCCAGGATTTCGTTATATCTGGCGCCGACGAACTCATCACCAATGTCTATTTCATCCGCTCCCTCAAGGGATTTCAGGTCTTCCCTTTCAAGGTGGTCGAACCACATGCCGAAACATTCCGTGCAACGGTCAATCTCGATTCCCTTGTAGTCGATAACTTCCATGTCAAACAAACACTTTGGACATTGCATGGTCAAATTCCTGGATTTTTAGAAGCTAAAAGTTCAGTTGTTCGGTCAAGGGTCACGGGACCCCAGTCATAATATACGAACATGTACCGTCACACCTATTTCATTCACCGGTTGTATCTTACCCGCTTCGTCCCCAACGATCACTAAATCAGCAGGCCGCGACGCCTGCGCGGGTTACGCCTAGTTAAATAGCCCCGACAGGTCAGGCCTGTAAATCAATTCGAAACCGGTGTAGCGAGGACGGTTGTATTCGGTAAACGTCACCAGCCCGGTAGCATTGGTTGCGCCCTGGACCAATGGCACAACGTCAGCATCGGTAAGATTAACGACATTCTGCAGGTAACGTTTGTTCTTCACGTTTTGGCTGAACAACCTGAATGTCCAGTCCCGCCACATATAGTCGATTGAAAAGTCCCAGGTGGTGTGGTTATTGACTTTCGCCACCAGGATTTTGGGATTCGTCTGGTAATCGTCGGAAAATCGATATCCTGCATAGATGTTGATAATTCCCGACGCGAAGTCGAAGGAATAGAGCGCTGAGAAAAAGTACGTATCCTTAGGCGCGCGATTCGGCCGCAGGCCTTTCAGGTTAAGCTCTGTTCCTGGATTGGCGAGATCAGGCACGAGGTAGGTCTTGTAGTCGGCTCCCATATGATTGTAGGTGCCACGCAGGTAAAGATTCTCAATAGGTATCGCCTCGAACTCAAGTTCGAATCCATTGGTTTCTATGGTGGCGACATTATCGATAACCGATTCCAGCCGTCCCGGTGCAACCAACGCAATAAATTGCTCCTGCTTGTTATCCAGGTCAATCTTGTAGTAGGCCATGTTGAGGCGCAATTTGTCGTTGAACCATTCGCTCTTCATGCCCAATTCCCAGTTATCAGTGGTCTCGCTGCCGTAGCTGGTCGCGGATTCGACTGAAACGGCATTTTCGTTAAAGCCACCTGGCCTGAAACCTTCCGAGAAGCGAAAGTAAATCATCGCTTCTTCATCGACCTGGTAGCTGATCCCGGCTGAAAAGGTCCATTCGGTCCAGTCTTTATTTTTGCTGATGTTGACCGGTGAGGGCAAATACGATTTATTAATCCTCACTCCAGATGGGCGGTGATTAAAATCCTTTTCAACGATGGAAACTCGCGAACCAAAATCTACCGTCCATTGGTCATCAAGCACATAGTCCACATGTGCGAAGATCGAAAAGTAGGTGGATTCAGTGCTGGAGGTGAGCCACTGGACGTCAGCAGCGTCGTGACTGGCTCCAAGTCCGGCATTACCCAGTGCATTCAGGATAAAAAACTCTTCCTGGAACAAATCATATTGACTGGAGAGGTAGTAAAAACCCAACGCATAATGCAGATTTTCTGAGTATTGTTCCGTTAGCCGAAACTCCTGGGAAAATTGTTCGTAGTCCTGTTCAGAGGATATGGAATAAAAGTCTACCTGTGTTGCATCCAGGTCTGTGTCCATCTTCTCTTCGGTATTCCTGAAGCCGGTGATGCTTGTCAGGGTGCGGCCGGCCCACTCGAAATCGATTCTAAGTGTGTGATGATCTCCTTTGTAGCGCCGTTTGTTACTGAAGTTCTGCGCCGTGCGTTCAAACGATATTGTTTGCGGGACGGCAAGACCAATGCTGGAACCACAGGTTTCATTGCTGACGGCGTTGATACAAACAAGATCAGTTTGTGTGCTGATGTTTAGTAATCCAGGAGTGTCACCTGCATCATCTTCATTGTCATAGGTGTATTGGGCGGTAACCTGGTCACTCAATTGCCAGAGTAGTGATCCTGAAATTGCCAGCCGGTCCTCGGAGTTTTCACCACGGCCATTGGTGATATTACGCAAATAATCACCGCCTTCGTCCTTCCAGCTGAATGCAACTTTTCCCGCTATTGCATCGGCAATCGGGAAATTGATGACAGCATCAAGTTCGCGGTGGTCATAATCCCCAAAACTTGCCCTGACATCCACATCGTACTGGCCGGTCGGTTTGCTCCGTACGATATTGATAGAACCGCCAGTATTGGGTATTCCGCGGTACGTCATCTGCGGTCCTCGGACAATCTCGATCTGTTCAATATCGAACAGTACCTGCATCTGGCTGGCGTGAGTGCCAACGTACACACCGTCGATACTCAATGCGACCGCCGGTTCAAAACCCTTGCTGTTTTGGGATGAGCCGACGCCACGCATGCTGATCCCTGCCCCCTGGGGCGTACTGAAAAGGTTATCGATGATCACGCCGGGAGCGAATCCCTGAATGTCCTCCAGATCTCTAAAGTAACTACTTTCCAGGTCTGATTTCTTGATGATGGTGATTGATTCCGGGGTCCACTGCAGTGCCTCCTGCCGCAGCCGAATGTTGGTGGTCTGGTCGGAAATTGTGAAATTTTGCTCGGCCTGGAGCGGGCTGATCAGACAAATCAGCAAGCAGCTGACAATACTCCAAATGCGTGGGGTCATAAGTTACTTCCGAACGGCGTTATTATTGTTATTGTTCTCCAAAACGCTCATGGTAAGCTGGTACGCGAAAAAATCAACCGGGGCGCCTCTGATCAGGTATTCGATATCTCTGGAGAGGCCCTTCAGCCCACGCAGAGACATTAAATACTTGAGCGGAGGTTCCTGAGCACATGACCAGGCGAAAATTGAAAAGCAGGACGGGCATCTTCCACAGTAAAAATCCGACCGCTATTGTCGTTATGTGGCGCGGCCAGGAGATATGCCACTATGGTTCCATGGACGAGTTTGTCGATTCACACCTTGCAGTGGTCGAGACACTTGAAAAAAAGCAGGAGGATGTACTGGCGGAAGCGTATCGGGACAGCACTTGAACAAAGAAAAGGGCGGAATTAACCGCCCTTTTTTGCCACTGGCAGGATAAACCTAGTTGGGGGAAAACCGTGATTTATTCTACCGGAACAACCTTGATACTTATCGAATGCGTACATTCTTCAGAATCCCAAAACAAGTGATGCACATCCTGTACTTTGACTGTCAGGTCAATTTTGCTTTGCGTTCCTGAAAGTAACCGCATCCAGTCTTGTTTATTAATTTCATCTCCTATTTGAATGTCCAGTGATTCGTTGGTTTCATTGACAATCGGTTCACTGCGATATGAATCCATGTAGACCTCTAACCTGTGGCTGCTCATCCTAGTCTCTCTGTTTTTCTCTGCAATCGTCGCAGCGAATTTAACCTGCTAAGCCGATCCTGGACTGTGACCCCATTCACGGTTTGAGGAGGTGTCTGGCTTTTTTTGCCGAAAACGTGATGGATTTCACATTCGCTGTGTGAGGTAAAGCATCAGTGAAGAACTTGGCGACTTAAGGAAGAGGATTCCACAAAGCCGCTTGTGCCCGCGACGAGAGCAGGTGAGAGTTATGCGGGCTCTGTGTTAATGGAGATGGTGTCATCCACAATTCTGATGGCGTAGGTTTTTATTGGCTCGAAAGCAGGTGGAGCCTGTACCGACCCGTCGTGCAGTGAAAACTCAGCACCGTGATAAGGGCAGGTGATACAGCCGTCTTGCAACAGACCGCCTTCGAGGGTAAATGCCTCGTGACTGCAGTGGTATGCAATGGCGTAGAATTGCCCCTGATGTTTGCACAGCAGGATCTCTTCCCCATTGAGTTCCACATGCATCTGACCGTCTTCTTCGAGCTCTGAAGTGGCGGCTACTACGTGATATTGACCGGACATAGGAATGGACGAATTGAAAGTGCAGCATTAAAACAGAATTGCGCTGGTGGTGCGAAGGGAAAGTGCGCTTGTGCAGACAGCAGAGAATTGGGTAATGTTGGGTCGTTAATTGGATAGAGAATAATTGTGACAAGATCTTTTGCACAGATAGTACTGAGATATCGCTGGCTCATCCTGTTTACCACGCTGGTAGTAACCGCTCTTGCCGGATCAGGGCTAGGGTTGATTACTATCTCTACCGAGCCACGGGACAATTTTGGTCCCGACAATCCGCAGCTGGTCGCCTTCGAGAATCTGGAACAGACCTTTTCCCGGGTTGAGAATGTATTTTTTGCTATCGCACCTGATGATGGCCAGGTTTTCACTCCGAGAGTGCTTAAGATCATTGAAGATTTAACCGATGAAGCCTGGAAAACACCATTTGTAAAACGAGTGGATTCAATAACCAATTACCAGCATACCCAAGCCGTTGGAGATGACCTGCTGGTGCAGAATCTCGTTGAAAATCCCGAGGATCTGTCCCAGGAAGAACTGGAACGAATCCGAAGCATTGCCATCAGTGAACCCCTGATAGTGAATCGTCTGATCTCCCAGGATGGAAGGGTTGCCGGTATTAACGTTGATTTCCACATTGATGGCAGCGGTGAAAACGGCTGGGTCAGGTCTGCAAACTGGGCGAAGGGCAAGAAGGCCGAAATCATGGAAGCCTTTCCGGGTATCAAGGTCTATGCCACTGGCTCGGTCATGATCAGTGAGGCGTTTTCTAATACCGCGTTAAGAGATCTGAAAACCCAGACACCGCTGATGTACCTGTTAGTGACTGTGGTGATGGCATTGTTACTGCGCTCGTTGGCCGGTGTTGTCGGCATCCTCCTAACGACAATCCTGAGCATAATCTCCGCCATGGGTGTTGCGGGCTGGTTGGGTATATCCATCTCGCCCATGTCGTCGAATACACCGACCATCCTTCTGACCGTGGTCGTCGCCCACGGCATTCACCTGATGGTGTCATTTTCCCAGTCAATGCGGACAGGCGATAACAAGGAAACGGCTATGCTGGACGCCATAGATATCAATGTCCAGCCAGTATTCCTCACCAGCCTGAGTACTGCGATTGGTTTTCTCAGTCTCAATTTTCTTGCTGATGTGCCTCCCATTCAGGACATAGGTAACATGGTGGCGATCGGTGTTGCTTTTGCTTTTGTCTACTCTCTTACCTTTCTACCAGCCATTGTTTACATTTTACCGAACCGGATAAAGCCCGGGGAATCTTTTGCCGTTGCCTCCATGGCCGACTTTGCTGAGTTCGTCATTGCCAACAGGGTTGTTTTGATGTCCACCAGTGCAGTGGCTGCCCTGGTACTCATGTTTCTGGCGCCGATGAATATCATGAGTGATCGATTCAGCAAGTACTTTGATGAGAATACAGCGATACGCATGGATACGGACTTTACCGATCAGAATTTGGGGGGGCTTTACAGGATTGAATATTCGTTGGACACAGGAAAGGCCCAGGGTGTTTCTGATCCTGACTATTTGCAGAGTGTGGAGGATTTTGCCGAATGGTTCAGAGGTCAGGATCATGTCCAGCATGTCAACACTTACACTGATATCGTTAAGCGCCTGAGCCAAAATCTTCACCAGGACGATCCCGCTTTCTATGCTATTCCTGAATCACAGGAATTGTCGGCCCAGTACCTGTTGCTGTATGAACTATCTTTGCCCTTCGGTCTGGATCTCACGAATCTGCTTAACTTTGATAAGTCAGCCAGCCGGATGACCGTCTCTCTACCCAGCCTGGGTACGCCAGATTTTATTGCCCTGCAGGAAAGCGGTAAAGCCTGGCTGCGAGAAAACGCACCTGCCATGGAACAGGAAGGATCGGGTCTGGCCCTGATGTTTACACATATTGGTATTCGAGCGATGCAAGGCAGTATCAAGGGTGCGCTTATCGCCCTTGTACTTATCGCCCTGGTACTCATTATTTCTCTGCGTTCGCTGAAAATCGGAATCATTTCGTTAATACCGAATATGCTGCCGGGTGTTACGGGATTTGGCGTCTGGTTTATCCTGAGCGGCGAGGTGGGACAGTCAATGTCGATGGTACTGGGGATTACCATGGGCATCGTGGTTGATGACACGGTTCACTTTCTGAGTAAATACCTGCGTGCAAGAAGAGAACAGGGTCTGTCGGCAGAAGACGCCGTGCGTTATGCCTTCAGGAGCGTTGGCGTTGCCCTCTGGATTACCACGTTGGTGCTGGTGGCCGGGTTCTTAATGTTGAGTACTTCTGACTTCAAAATGAACGGCGATATGGGATCGATGGTTGCTATCGTGATTAGCATTGCCCTGGTTTTTGATTTCTTGCTGTTACCTCCTTTACTGATACTGTTGGACAGCGACAAGCCGGTTGAAGTAGAAAATTAGCGCCATGCAAAAACAGGCTGGTCGTAATCCAGCACACGGGTTTCGCGGCCCTCTATCGCCACCTCCCGAAACTGGTAGAGCATCGCCGCGGTCGGCGCGTATATCACATCTTCAAAATAGTTCATGGAGAGTACGAGCCTGTCACTCTCCGGAATGGAGGTAAGATTAGGAGAATCCTCTCTTTTGAGTTCCTGAAAAGTGAACGGGTGAATTGACGCAACCTCATCGGGATTGGGACGCAGGTGCTGATCATCGATACCCGCCCAGACCACGACCGGTGTGATGACATAGCCGGATCGGGTAACGTAGTCATCCAGCGTCCCCAGAACCTGGTCCTCGCTCAGATCAAGGTTTACTTCTTCACGCAGTTCTCGCAGCGCGGCTTCAATCACGGTTTCATCGGCGTCGACCCTACCGCCGGGCATTGCCCACTGCCCCGTATGCTCCTTCAGCCTGGGCGAGCGTTTGGTCACAATGACAGCAGCGTCGCCGTTGTGTTCAAAAATAGTCACGGCAACCGCGGCCAGCTTGAGATGATCACTCGACTGGCGCCTGTCCTGGAATTCCTGCACATTCGCAACAATTGCCTGGCGCAGTGCATCGGTATAGCTGAAACTGAGAATAGGCTGCATAGAGTCTACAAGTTAAAGTCGAATCAGGGTGATCTAGAAAACAGGATCAATTGGGCAAATCTGACCCAGGGCAGCTTCGATAATTTCTGCACCCGTGAGACATAGATCTTCCCGCCATCTGTCCGCATAGACCTGTACGCCTGTCGGCAAGCCGTTGGTGACGCCTGTGGGAACGGCAGCAGCGGGCAGACCCAGTACATTGGCTGGTGTAATGAAGCGCAACTGATTGATGGTCAGTTCCATGCCGCTGTCCGGGTCGATATCAGCGTCATGGATGAACTGAATATCTGTCCAGGTTGGTCCTACCATTATCGGGTATTCATCGAAGAATTCTGACCAGATCCGGCAGAGCCGGTTTCGCTCTGAATGGATGTCAGGGAGGCGGACGGAACTTGGATCATAGCGAATGAAAAGTCTTTTCAGCATCTCGACGGGTGGTGCTGACATCAGTGTCGATAATTCCGGCAGAAGTGGATCAAAATCCATACCAAGGACGTAAGCCCATGTTTCGTGGACCTGTTCCAGCTCGGGCGGGAGTATTTCAACAATTTCCCAACCGGCATCCTTTAATGCACCGGCGGCGCTTCTGACGGCCTCGACTGCGGATGAAACGAGTTCGATACCGGGAATTTCGGTAACCAGGGCGACCTTTTTACTGGCAGGTTCGGGTCCAGCCATTGGTGCATCGACAGAAGCCGGGTCTCGCGGGTCCCGGCCAGACAGTATTTCATACATTAATTTTACGTCTTTCACATGGCGTGCCATGGGACCTTCGGTGTTCATGACCTGTACGGCGATTCCACTGTCTTGTGGAGGAATGGAAGTCGCATGTGGAACTCTACCGGCACTCGGCTTCAGTGATGTAATACCGCAGCAGAATGCGGGGTTTCGCAGCGAACCGCCAATGTCGTTGCCAAGGCCAATTGGGCTCATTCCGGTGGCGAGGGTCGCGCCTTCACCGCCACTCGATCCGCCCGCGGTCCGTTCCGCATTCCACGGGTTCAGGGTTCTGCCTCTGAGAGGATTATCAGTGCTAATGCGTAGCGCCATTTCTGGAAGGTTTGTTCTGGCCAGTGGAATAGCACCGGCAGCTTTCATTCGCTCGACGACGGTTGCGTCAATGGGGGGCAGCGCCTCTGCCAGGAGGGGTACACCCTGGGTTGTTGCAGAACCGACACAATCAATGTTTTCCTTTATGGTAAACGGCACGCCGTGCAGCGGACCGGATGCGTCCTGCCTGTCTGCAGCGTCAGCGGCTTCCAGTGCAGATTCCGCCAGTACAACCGTGATGGAATTAACCTTGTCATTTACCGCGTCTATGCGTGCCAAGTGGCTTTCAACGACTTCTCTGCTGGAAACCTGCTTGTTTCTGATGAGCTTCGCGAGCTCTGTTGCTGATTTTTTCCACAGCTCATCCGTCATTCGGAGTTCCTTTTTTTAATTATGCGGTACGCAAATCCGGTAGCTTGTAATTCTCCTCATCAAATTGTGAGCGAATCGTTTTCTTGTCAATTTTCCCGGTGGATGTCAGCGGAATCTGTTGCACGAAAATAACATCGTCCGGCAGCTGCCACTTGGCGAATATTTCCGCGCAGTGTTCCAGGATCAGTTCTTTCGTGACATTAGACCCTTCCACCAGGATCACCAGCGCCACAGGTCTCTCATCCCACTTGGGATGGGGCTGGGCAACGACCGCAGCCTGGGTGACGCCCTCAAGTGCGACGATATGATTTTCCAGATCGACGGATGAGATCCACTCGCCACCCGACTTGATCAGGTCCTTCGATCGATCAGTGATGATCAGGTATTCCTCTGGATCGATCTTTGCGACATCACCGGTGAGCAACCAGCCGTCGCGGAACTTATCCGGTTGCGGATCATTGTAGTATTCAGAACAGATCCATGGTCCACGAATCAGCAGTTCCCCGACGGACTCACCATCGTGGGGTTGCGCCTGCCAGTTGTCATCGAAAATTTCCATTTCGAGACCGGGCATCAGTAATCCCGCCTTGGCGACGTTTTCAAATTGCTGGTCTTCGGTCAATCTGGTGTGTGAACGCTTTGCTACCTTGCGAGACAAAGTCCCCAGTGGATTGGTCTCGGTCATCCCCCAGCCTTGTATCATCTCAATACCGTAGGTGTCCCAATACCAGCGCATCATGGATACGGGGGGTGCGGATCCACCGCAGGTCAAGCGCGAAAGGTTGGACATGTCATACTTGTCCGGGTTGTCTTCGAGGATGCTTCTTATCCCCTGCCAAATGGTAGGCACACCGGCAGATATGGTGACTTCTTCATCGACCATTAGCTCGATCAGTTTTTGTGGCGTCATGAAGCGATGCGGCATCACCTGTTTGCATCCGAGCATGGACGCCGTAAAGGGTATTCCCCATCCCATGGCATGGAACATCGGCACGATGCCGCAAATCGCATCCAGTGCCGACATGCCCATGGAATCCGTCATGGCCTGGGTGATGGTATGCAGGTAGGTTGACCGGTTTGTATACATGACACCCTTGGGTTTTCCGGTGGTGCCACTCGTGTAGCACAGACCCATGGGTGAAGTTTCTTCGATGTCTGGCCAGTCGTAGTGGCTGTCCGCATTGCTGATAAATTCTTCATAGTCCGCGAGGTTTGGGAACGAAGACTCACCGCCTTCACCATGACGGCAAATAACGATCAATTCGACACAAGGAATTTTTTCGATGAGCGGTTCCAGCAATGGGAGCAGATCCTCGTCTGCAAAAATGATTCTGTCCTGGGCGTGGTTGATGATGTATACAAGATCGGTAGGGCCGAGACGGATATTCAGTGTATGAAGAACTGCGCCCATGGACGGTATCGCCTGGTATAACTCAAGATGTCGATAGTTGTTCCACATGAAGCTGGCCACGCGATCTCCAATTTCAATCCCATAGTCATTCAAGGCGCCGGCCAGCTGATTCGCGCGATCCCAGGTTGTTTTTAATGTTTGCCGATGGGTACCGTTTTCCAACAAGGTAACAATTTCTTCATTGGGGTCCAGCTTAGCGCCTCGACCAAGGAGTCGAGACATGAGAAGTGGGGTATTCTGCATTGTCATTTGTTTTACTCCAGAGTTTGAGCCAACGGAAAGCGGCGCTAAGAATAGCGGAAATTATGGTTTTAATAAAATTGGCCACTGCGGTGTTATATTAGATTGGTCTAAAGAGAAGTACATGACAGATACTGCAACACACGTACCCGAGTACAAGAGCGATAAGTTAGGCTGGGGCGTCATTAGTGCTTATGGCACGCCTACAGTAGGCATAGGCTACATGTACCTGCTGATTAATCTGTACATCATGAAATTCTCCACCGATGTACTGCTGATTGCCCCCGCCGTTATGGGAACCATATTCGGAATATCCCGGGTTTGGGATGCGATATCCGATCCGCTTGTGGGCTATCTCAGCGACAAGACCAGGCACGCCATGGGAAGGCGGCGAATCTGGCTGCTGGCCAGTATTGTCCCGATTAGCTTGACTTTTATCATGGTTTTTTCACCTCCTGAACAATTGTCAGGATCATGGCTGATCGTCTGGATGGCAATAGGCGTCATAGGTTTTTATTCGGCAATGACGCTTTTTATGGTCCCGCATATGTCCCTGGGGGCGGAGTTAACACCGAACTACCATGAACGCAGCCGGCTTTATGGCTTAAGGCATGCGTCATACACCATTGGTTCAATTATCGCTCTTATCAGCATGCAACTGCTTATCAACGCGGAGCAACGGGGTGAAGAGGCAGTCCGGCTGACCGCGTTTCAACTAAGCCTATTGGCAGCATTGATAAGCACCGGGCTTATCGTCTATGCAGTGGTGAAATTACGTGAAAGGCCGGACTTCCAGGGCCGAATAAAACAGAGCCCCTACGGTGCGTTCAGAGATGTATGGCAGAACCCTCATGCGCGTCTGGTGCTGGTGGTTTCCTTCATCGAGCACATCGGCAGTGCGGTCATTGGCATATTGACCCTGTACATCGCCCAGTATGTGGTGGGACGACCTGCTTTGGCGCCGGCCATCATCCTGACCTACATGATCCCATCGACCCTGTCCGTGCCCATGTGGCTGCCCCTGTCAAGAAAATTTGGCAAAATCCGGTTGTGGATGTTTTCGATGATGCTGACGGGACTTTCATTTGGCGGGATGTTTAGTCTGCCGTTCCTGGAGCCGGAAGAAATGAAAGTTGGTGCGTTTTTCTTCTTCGCTTTTTTTGCTGGGCTGGCAGCGGGTTGCGGTGGGACGATTGCGCCATCAATACAGAGCGATATCATTGATTATGACGAATACAAAACCGGGGAGAGGAAAGAGGGGTCTTATTTTGCTGCTTTCAACTTTGTGTTCAAGAGCGCTTCCGGCGTCATGATCTTTGTCACCGGGTATGTTCTGCAGTTTTCAGGATTTGTGCCAAACCAGGAGCAGACGATGACGGTGCAGGTCGCCATGGTGACGCTGTATGGATTGTTACCGCTGGTTTGTTATGCGATAGGGACCATCATGTTTTCGAAATTTACGCTGAATGAGGATGAACACGCGAGAATCCGGGCCGAATTGCAAAAACGTGCACTGGAAAAGTCTAGTTGATTTTCCAGACCTTTCATCCCTCGCCTGTCGCCTGGATTAAACTATCAGGTCGCCCTGGGGAGTCTGATGGTCGCGTTCATCAATGGTGATTCCAGGTGATTTGTCTTTTTATCAGGCCTTGGCCAGCTAGAGGAGTTCTGGGATGAAACCAGTGTGTCTCGTCATAGGTGCAGGTGCCGGGATTGGTGGCAGTGTTGCTAAACGCTTTGCAATAGAGGGTTACCATGCCTGCCTTTGTAGACGCAGCGACCAGCATGGACTCGATCAAATGGTTGCAGAGATTGAGCAAGGAGGCGGTTCAGCATCGGGATTCCTGCTCAATACGGTGGAAGAGAACAGCATTGAAGAGCTGGTTGCAACTATTGAATCCAATATCGGACCAATTGAAGTCGCCGTTTACAACCTGGGTGCACAAATTGGAGACAGGTCGCTAAAGGACACAAGCTATAAAGCCTTCGAAATGGGCTGGCGGCTGGGCACTTTTGGGCTATTCCGGCTTGCATCGGCAGTCTGTCCATCCATGGAAGAACGCGGTAAAGGTACCATTTTAGTTACTTCTGCAACTGCAGCTATGCGCGGCAATGCAGGTCAACATTCACACGCAGCCGCAATGGGCGGACGACGGTTGTTGTGCCAGTCGCTCAATGCTGAATTTGCTCCGAAAGGAATCCACGTCGCGCATATCATTATCGATGGTGCCGTGGATGCGCCTGATACACTCGGGAAAATGCTTGGTCCGGATCGTTTCCAGCAATTACGAGAAACTCGCGGCATGGAGCATGATGGTTTGATACTCCCCGCTGAAATCGCTGACACCTATTTCCACATAGCCCGGCAACATAGATCGGCATGGACTCATGAAATCGACCTGCGACCCTTTTCTGACAGGCCCTGGTGGAACCACTAGGCTGGACTGCTTTTTTGAACAAAGAGATTCACATGACTGGTGAAGATCTGGGTTTGCCAATGGCGGGTCGTTTACATGTTCTGATACATTTAGCTTCAAAGCTGGAGGCGTTAAAACATGGTTGCACTTGATGACCGTTCGTTAGGATGGCTTCGCTACCTACACAGGAAAACACGGACGCAAGACGATTGGGATCGTGGTGGCAGACCCCATGCACATTGGGATGAAACTACCGGTGAGCCGATGACGTCATGGCACAGATTTGATTTGATTGACTCCAGTTATGCCATGGCCTTGATGAGCGACCGTACACCCGCCTGGCGAGAGATCTACAGCGAAATACTCGACGAATTGGTCCGCAGGCATACCAGTTGGTGGTCGGCTTCAGACTGGATGACGCAAATTGGTGATGATCCCGACAGAAGTCACTACCCGGATCGATACCGCCCATTGGTGCCGGCTTCACTCTGGGGTGACTATAATGTTCCTGGTTGGACGGCAAACGGAATTGATCCGTATGGCATTCAACCTGACCCGATCGCAGCCGATGGCATGCTGTTTTACAAGGGGTTTTTCTCGCTCCTCATGGGGTTGCACCGCTATGTGTCGGGAGATTCAAAATGGGATGAATCGTTTGACATGATTCGTGACGGTGCCAACACCTTTACATGGTCACACTCTAAAGTTGTCGAACATCTGGCGGAGCAGTGGCACAACAGTCAGACAGGTTGTCACTGCGAGAATACAAAAATCTGGCCCTACTGACTAAGTGGTGCCGGTCTCGGTCTGAGACTTTACGATCAGCTGTTTGATACCGATCATCATCGTGCATTTGAGAAATGGTGGGAATACGCCTCCAGGAATTATGTCTCCTGGAACGATGGTGAACCCGTTGCCCTTGACTTTTACTATGACCCGATTGTGGATGAACATGTGTTGCATAGTTCGATGGGGATCATCGCACCCGCCTGGTATTTTGCTCCCCAAAAAAATCAGATAGCCGCAGCAGGATGGAACGCAGCAGCGCTCGCCAGCGGCACATTCGGCGATGGCCCAATTACAGGGCTTGATGATCCGGGAACGGCTACTACCCTGCTGCAACTTGCCGGGGAGTTTGCGGACCCGTCGATAAAACAAAGGCTATGGGACGCTGCCGAAGAACATATCGAACCCACCTGGGAGCAAAGTACTGGCGAATTCACCTTTGGACTCAAACTAAATGAACACCATCCTCGGGGTCAATGGAATGCCCGGTTGATGGCAGGTTGGGTTTGTACCGAGGGAGCGTGGTCGCGAATTTTCAATGAACCAAATCTTGTCAAGTTCGACGAGCCAACGGTTGAAGGCGTCGATTTTCCGACCGTTGCACTTAGCGAGGCAAGATGGGACGGAGATACTTTACATATCGCAGCCCATCCTCAAAATTCCGAGGCGAGTGGCACCGTTACCCTGGTAAAACTAGTGAATATTGCTTCATCCAGGGGTTGGGTTCTCACGAAACCAGGAGGAGAGAAGGTCCGCCTGGAGGAAAATGGCGATCATGTCGAGTTTGAAATAACGGTGGACAATCAGGTCTTCACGCTCCAGCGGGAGGAAATCATGAAAGTTGGCAACTGCTAGCATCGGGTTGTGGCGTGCCTTTAATACAGGGCGATAGCATGCGAAAACACTCTCAGGACGAATCGTCCCGCGGCAGCATGATGGCGAGCTGCCTGGATTGAGCAATCAGGACACCATTCGCGGACCAGATGTTGCCATTTTCGATGAGATAACCTTCCTGCGCGACATGGGTGGTGAATTCGACCAGCAAGAAATCATTAATCTTGATGGATTCAAGTGGTACGGAAGTTAAAAAATGAACAGAGTGATCCACGGTCGGCGCGTGCATGGGCACAGGTGTATCTTTTACGTTTAAGCCCGGAAACCAGGAATCGGAAATTGCGACAATGGCGAGGTCGTCATACACACGGTTCTCCTTGAACCGGGTCCAACCGCCAACCCGACCCTCCTCCGAGGTGGCAGGCGGTATTGGACCGATCGCTAGTCTCTGATCAAAGTGATCTCGAAACGGCACATGTCCCACAAGATTTGAATTCATGCGTAATGTTGGAGCGATATCGTCCGGATCGGGTACCTCTGGCATGTCAAAATCACGGAAGCTGTAAAATTCACGTGCAGATGCAAAGGTCGCAATGGACATGGCAACCGTGCGATCACCCTGAAGGAGCCTGGCGGTACAGGTGGATAGAGATCGCCCCTTCTTTTCAACGTTAACAAAAAGATCGGCGGGTCCGGGTATAGAAGCGGAAAGGTAGTGAAAGGCCACGGACCTGGTTTGCACATCTCCCAGGCTGGCTTTCATTCCGTTGAGAATGATTGCAGCCACATAGCCGCCATTCGGGCCGATGGTGACATTCCAGGTGTCGCTGATGTCTACCTGGTAATGATCACCTGAAATATGGGTGAGAGCGATGTCCCGGTCAAACTGGGTCTCTTTCATGTTGCTGCCTAATGGGTAATTCATCATGATAGTAGATCGTTGGGGAATTTTCGCTCTTGCTATACTGGGTTGTCGTCATGGGGTATAGGAACAGCGATGATCAACCTTCCCGTCCAGATAAGAACATTCCTGGCAGCGAGTCTTATCCTGCTGCCTGTTGCCTGTGATAAAGCTGGTCTGCCGTCTTCCAGCATCGAGCCAGGCGACTATGTTTTTAAAGGTAGTGTGTACACTGCCGATGACGTGATGCCCTGGGCTTCGGCGGTAGTCGTAAAAGACGACAAGATAATTTTCGTTGATTATGCGCAGGCGAGTCCTGATGTTGCCGACTTTATTGGTGACGAGACCCTGGTAGTCGAACTGGGTGACCGATTACTCATGCCAGGATTTATTGATGGTCACACTCATTTCAATCGTGCGGGGCAACAGATCAATGATGCAAATCTGCTCAAGGTTGCGAGCGACGCCGGGTTTCGTCGGGAATTACAGCGAGTCATCAAGATCCTTGGTAAAGGCGAGTGGATTACCGGAGGTTCCTGGGGGGCGTATGAGACCTGGCAGGATGGTTCGAGTGGAGGCGATAGTGATGAGTTGCGAATAAGGTGGCAGCCTACCCGGACCGGAATTGATGATATCAGCGCCGCGAACCCCGTGTTTGTTAACAGTTTTGAACGATCACCGGAATTGTATCTCGCCAATTCCCTGGCCTTGAAGCAAGCTGGTCTGCTCCAGGATCCGCTGCCAGGAATGGATATCGATGCACATGGTGTTGTCACGGGATTAATTCGCAAAGGCTCTCCTGCCATTGCGAAGATTCAAGCTGTAATTAGGAAAAAATCCCGTCACCGTATTCTCAATGAGGCGCGTGCAGCGCTGAAGCAAATGCGTGAACATGGCATTGTTGAAATCCACGACATAACACCGACTGACTATGAGCAGGTTTACATTGATCTGCAGAATAGCGGCGAGCTTACCGCACGCATTTGGATGCGAGCTGATCTCGCCAGGGCGGCGGAATTTAATGAGAAAGGGATCGAGATGAATACCCATCCCGTTTCCGGTGAACGCGATTCCTTTTTGAGGTGGGGAGCCTACAAGGGTTACATCGATGGCATTATGGGAAACCATTCGGCGCTCTTCTTTGAAGCCTATGACGACCGCCCCGGTCACTTGGGTTCATATCGCGACCATACCAGCGACGATCCGGAGCACCTGGTGCCTAACATGGAGAAGATATACGGCTACTTGAAAGAGGCCCATCGGGGTGGCTTCAAGGTAAACGTCCATGCAATCGGTACACGGGGGGTATCGCTGATGCTGGACACTTTTGAGCGACTTCAGAGAGATCTCGGTGGTTCCTTGGAAGGGTTTCGCGTGATTCACTGTCAAGTGGTCAGGCCCCAGGACTTTGACCGGTTTTCTAGCCTCGGAGTGATTGCCGAGGTGAATCCATATCACCTGTCTGATGACATGAGATGGATGGAGGAGCGCATCGGTCATGAACGGAGCAGGGGGGCATATGCTTTCAGGTCGCTTCTAAATCATGGTGCGACGCTGGTTTTTGCGTCTGACTGGCCGGGTACCAATGCGGCCGAGTATTACAATCATCCAAAATATTTACTTCATGCGGCAGTCAACCGTACGACGATTAAGGGTAATCCCGATGGTGGCTGGTTTCCGGAAGAGAAAATTTCACTCGAGGATGCGGTGAAGGCTTATACCATTAATGGCGCGAGAGCCGCTTTTGATGAGAATGTGAAAGGCTCCATCAAGCAGGGTAAGCTGGCAGACTTGGTGATTTTGGATCGCAATATATTCGAGCGCCCCCCAGAAGAGCTGCTGGATATGCAGGTAGATTTAACGATGGTGAATGGGCGTGTTGTATTTGAGAGGCTGATTGATTAGGCGTTGGCTGTCCCGCGCATGGCAAGCTTGCGGTGGTAATACAACGTCTCCATGGAGAAGATGACCAGCGCAATCCAGATGCAGGTGAAGGTGATGATCCGGTCAAGGCCGAACGGTTCGTTATACATGACGACAGCAACCACCAGCGAAAGACTCGGCGCGATATACTGAAAGATACCGATTGCAGTCAATGAAAGTCTTGTCACTGCTGCTGCAAAACAGAGCAGCGGGAAAGAGGTGATGAATCCTGACATGATCAGCAGGACATCTGTTTGTCGATCTACTGCACCAAAATCCATATTTCCCGAGGTGCTGAACCAAAGCAGGCCGAGTATGGCAAAGGGAAGGATTAGCAGTGTTTCCAGCGCGAGCCCGGAGACCGAGGGTAGGTTCAGATTTTTTCGAACGAGTCCATAGAATCCAAAACTGAATCCCAGGGTGAGCGCGATCCAGGGTATCGCGCCATAGAAAATCAGTTGGAAGGCGATACCGGAACCAGCGATTGATATTGCGACCCATTGCATCGGCCTTAGTCGCTCCGATAGAAATATCATGCCGAGCAAGACGCTCACCAGGGGGTTGATGAAATAACCCAGACTGGTTTCGACAATATTCTCGTTGACGATGGCATAGATAAAAACCAGCCAGTTGACCGACAGAAGGGCGGAAGTCAGGAACAGTTTCTTTACAACGCTCGCATTGACTTTCAGGGCAGGCAGCTGTCCGGTGTAGAAGAGAATACCAATGAGCAAAATCACAGACCAGAGCACCCGGTGACACAAAATCTCCCATGGCGAGACGTGATCCACTAACTTGAAATATATCGGGACAAACCCCCAGAAAAGGTATGCGGCGAGTGCGAAGTAGGCGCCGTGCAAGGTTTGCTTCTCGAACATCATGACAATATGCCATCTCTGTGGACGGGGCACTGTAATGGGTTGCTATTTGCTTGGCAAGTAGCGAGGTCTAAGCCAGGCGGGTATAGTTTGTGGCTACAAGTATTCAGGATCCTGGTATGCGAATCTGGCAATGGTTGGTCGTTTCGATCGTCGTGGTGGTTGTTGCACTTGGTGCTTATGTGTTTCTTCAAGTACGTTCATTGGAGGTCCGTCAGATCACCAATGACCTGTACGTTATCTATGGGCTTGGTGGCAACGTTGCCGTCCTCGACACGGATGAGGGTACAGTCATCGTCGATAGCATGACTTCGCAATACCAGGGTAAGCGTATCAAGGAAGAAGCGATGCTGCTGACGGGCAAGCCGATCACCCTGATAATCAACACCCACTATCATATTGATCACATTCACGGTAATCCTGCCTTTGACCCGGGTACGCGGGTTGTCGCCACGGAAAAAACCTTGCATCACCTGCAACAAACGGATGCGGATTATTTCTCGGGAGAGGCGGTTGCATTAATGCCTAACGAAACCTTTGTCGATGACAAAGAAATTACCATGGGCAACAAGACATTGCGCCTGATCCATCCGGGAAGAGGGCATACCGATGGGGACCTGGTGGTGCTGTTTGTCGAAGAGAAAACAGTGCACATGGGTGATCTGTTTTTCTATCTCCACTATCCGAACATCGATTTGGAAGGCGGTGGTTCGGTGGCTCAGTGGGGAGATACCATCGACAAAGTGCTTGAATTACCCTTCCATACCATCATTCCGGGTCACGGTGTTGTCACCAATCGGCCCAAGCTGGAACAGTTCCAGGCTTTCATGCGCCAGCTTGCCAGTATCGGTAAGCAAGCTGCCGATAAAGGGACATCCCTGGAAGAGACGCTTAAGACGGATAGGCTGACTGAAGATGAAGACTACGAGCCCTTGAAAATGATAATACCTATTGGGCTGACTCGTGAATTTGTGTTGCAACGCGCCTGGGAAGAAGCCAATGGTGCATTTGAGTTGAGACCGTAGCTTTCATCGAAGTTAGAGGTGAGATTTTCCGAAATTGGTGAACGAATTTTCAGGCTCTTCCGTGAGTGAGGTCAAATGGCGTCAGGAGTGCTGTCCACGCACTCCGCTTCGGCGCACCGCCGAGACCTGTCAGCTCGCGACTCCTGAAACAGGTGGAATTGTCATTCCAGATGCGCCAACCTAGTATTCATTAAAGCTAAAGAATGGACTGGATACGGGTGGATCGACCCTTCCCTGCATACAAAGGCAATGAGCCTTACATCTTTGTGAGCTACTCGCACAATGACGCTGCTGTCGTGTTTCAGGAATTGATCTGGATGAACGATCTTGGCTTTAACATTTGGTACGACGAAGGAATTGAGGCGGGGTCCGAGTGGCGTGAGGAGATCGCAAACGCCATCACAAACACCTGTCTGTTTCTCTATTTTGTGACTCCTGAATCTGCCCGATCCGAAAACTGCCGTAAAGAAGTCAACCTGGCGGACAGGAAACATATTCCGATCCTTGCGATTCATTTGGAAGCGACCGATTTACCAGGAAGTCTCGATTTAACATTGTCGGACCGGCAAGCCGTTTTCAGGTACGAAATACCTAAACAGGAATACCAGCAGAAACTGCAATCACGTATTTCTTCTTATCTGGCTCAACGACAGACCGATGAAGCAACCCACCAACCGGCGGAGCTTGCCGTATCGAGTGAACCAGCTAAAAAAATGGCGCAGGCTTCGATTCCTGGTGCTGGTTCAGCATCCTCTTTTGAGATCGAAGGCATGACACGACTAGCGCCACCAAGAAGGGGCCTGGGTGAGTCATCAGTAATAATGTTCTTAGGCCTGGTGATGTCCTTGGTGGTGGGGGCCTCAGTTGGTTTTTATCTCCGTGCTGAAGATAAAATCTATTCTGTCTATAACGATGATTTGATCGACATACACCAGATTGTTCTAATGCTTGATGAAAAGAATACTCCAGCGCTTGTATCACTATGGGGAGGTCTGGATCGACCTGCGAGGGAGCTCATTACGAAACATGCTAACAGGCAATTAGACAAAGAAACGATGACGTATGTGACGTCTGAATTACGAAAAAGTTTTAATTCCCTCATTGCCTCCGATGTGTTCATTCTAGGTGCGCAGGAGGACGCTCTTTGGACCGAGAAGCTAAAAACGTTGAGAAGAGAGCATGCTGAAACAGATGAATCAGCGAAAATAAACAGGGAAGTCTTGAGCTTGCTCTTTGAAAACCAAATTCAACGATGGCTGAGTTCTCCCGACCTTCTAAAAGTATTAACAAGTAATCTGATGACAAAGCCTTTCGTACTAACTGGTCTATCTGTTTTTTTTGTGCTTGTCTGGTTGTGGTCTACCTATTGTTATGCACTCGGCACCTTGCAAATTATATTCAAAGACATTAGAGATGTTGATGCTGTTATGGATTATCTCGTTAGAGAAATGGGATTTAAACCTCCTGTACAAGAAGAAAATGGATTGGTGTTTAATGCCACAATTTTAACGACTCTGAACTACACAATATTAAAATTGAGAGTAAATATCAGTGGCAACAGGGTCTTGATGACCGCGCCGCTACCGATGGTTCGAAGAATAGAAAAGCGATTACTATCTCTCGCCGCTACACCACAGTCGAATAAGACATAAATGTCATATTCGTCTGCCCCTCCTACAGCCTTGGTCGTTGCTTCGCGTCAATACAGCGACGGCTTAACCAGGCATTAGACAATGAGTGATACAAAACACTGGCAAGAGGTTTACTCTTCTAAACCAGCAGATCAGGTGGGTTGGTATACTCCGCATTTGAGCACATCAATCGCGTTGATCAGTGAACTGGGTCTGATCCCCAATGATCCTGTCATAGACGTTGGGGGTGGTGCATCCACCCTGGTCGATGACCTTCTCGATGCAGGGCACAAGGAGATATACGTTCTCGATTTGTCTGAGCAAGCAATGTCTGTTGCAAAATCAAGATTGGGGAATCGAGGCAATTCGGTTTCCTGGTTACAGGGAGATGTTACGGCGGTTGAACTGCCAGCCGACCATTTCAGGTTGTGGCACGATCGAGCAGTATTCCACTTCCTGATTGAGCCAGAACATCAGCGGGCGTACCGCGACAAGCTACTGCACGCACTTAAGTTAGGTAGTCACTTTATTATTGGTACATTTGATCTGGACGGTCCTTCAGAATGCAGCGGCTTGCCAGTACAACGCTACAGCGCATTAACACTCAGTGTTTTTTTTGAATCAGAGTTCAAACTGGTTCGCCACCATAGAGAGACTCACATCACCCCCTCGGGCGTGCAACAGCGCTATCTCTATTGTCAATTTGAGCGGTATGCCTGACATGAAGGCTTCGGCGGTTCAGATTCCTTCCGTCCCACGCAACATCTTGATCGCGTAGAACACGAGCAAACCACCGCCACCGAAGATAAATACGAGACCATAGGCCATCGGTTCATCGGCGGAGAGTTTTAGGAGTTCGATCAGTACCAGGGAAATTCCGATAGATACGCTGACAATACCCCATTTCAGGCTGTTGTCAGGATTTTCAGAGCGCGAGCGCAGGAACAGGTTTTCAATGGTTGCAGCATCAGCATTTGTCTGTAACAGCTCCCGGCGTACGCGATTGTCTGACAAGGTTCGGGTAACGAATGCGATCATCAAAAAGAAACCCAGGACTATCAGGATGGGGATGAGTTCTCCGGCCATGTTTTTTACCTCAAGTTTAGTGGCTAATACACCTTAGAGGCGTGGACTCGAGTTCTGGTTGCATTTTTCTTTACTTTTTTGCAACCCGATGCCTGCTACAGCCGTCATACTGGAATGTATGACCATTCAGACGCTCATGACGGGGGAGGGTTTGTGACCTCTGAGGAATCGGACGAGGACCTGGTACGGCGGGTGCTCCGGGGGGATCATCGTGCCTTTGAGCTTCTGCTGCTGCGGTATCAGAATGCAGTCGCGAAGTTCATCTGGCGGCTGATTCCGCAGTCCCAGGACCGTGAGGAAATATGCCAGGACGTATTCGTCAAGGTATTTTTTAACCTCCACAAGTTTCGCTTCGAGTCCAAATTTTCAACCTGGCTGTACAGTGTTGCCTGGAGAACAGCGTTAACGTTCCTTCGAAGAAAGCGGCTGTCTATGGATGTTTTGGGAGATGAACCGGAGGCGGACCAGGTTTCTCTGGAGTCGATGTCCGATGAAGGCCGGGTTCGGGTTATCATCAACGCTGAGATAAGCAAATTGAGTCTGGATGAACGGTCTATCATTACCCTGTTCCATCTGCAGGAAACGAGCGTGCAGGAAATTAGTGAGATCATGAGTAAACCCGTTGGCACGGTTAAGAGTATTCTGCACCGGGTTAGATACAAATTGAAATCGAGATTGAAAGAATTGAATCCGCATCCTGGATTCAGGGAAGGTGTAATGTGACTGACGATGGCATCAGTGTTGAAAACAGTGAGCAAGATAAACTGGACCATCTGTTGTCCCAGGGTAGTCCCCTGCCTGTGAATGGCAATGGATACAGTACGCTCTATCGGCATCTTGGAACCTATGAAGCAAGACTACATAGCAATTTTCCTGACCAGGTTATGCAACGAATACTGGAGGTAAAAATTGAGCGAGCGAGGTCGGGTGCAATATTTCAGTCTGCCTTGATAGGATTGTTGTCGTTTATTGCAGGCGTCGGGCTGATGATATTTTCTACGCATTACCTGGGGGCTCAAGATCTGTTTCGTATTCCAGTGCAATCGATTCAGGCGTTTGTCCTGCCTGGGTGCGGTGCTCTGGTTCTGTTAATGCTGTTGATGTTGGACGGTTTTCTTGCCTCCACTCCTTTGAGCGCCAAGCGTTAGCAACCCAAGTGAACAGTAGTGATATCAAGGACATGATTGCTCCGGTGCTGCATTGGCGCTGGGCGCTGGCGCTGTTCGTATTCTGCTGTGGTTTAGCCGGATTTCAGTCTGGCGTCGAAGTCAGTGAGCGGGATCTAATTGATGTCAGTTTTGTTGCCAAGATGTATTACGCCTTGGGCCTGTTTATACTGGGGGGGTTGGATCTTGGTGTACCTGTGTCGGGTCCCTGGTGGGGTCAGGCATTGCTGTGGATTAGTTATTTTGGCGCGCCGCTTCTCACGGGTTCAACAATCGTCGACTGGGTCCATCAGGTAGTCAGTAATCAGGACAGATGGCTGCGAAAAATGAATCGTCACGTGGTGTTGATAGGCGCTGGTGATGTGGCGCAGATTCTCCTGGAAAAACTGAAGAAACTGAACCCGGAAATACCAGTGGTGATTGTCGAAAGGGAAATCAGCAGATCCCGGGCCATGGAATTCAGTGAACGCTACGGGGCAAAAGTCTTAATCGGGGACTTTACCAACGAATTCTTCCTGTCGACGTTACGACTTTCTCGAGTTCGGCGAGTCATATTAGCCAGCGAGATAGATTTCGATAATTTTGAGGCAGCGAGCAAGATACTGGATCTGCAACCGGATCTTGGTCGGCACATGGTCGTACACTGCAATCGTTTACGGTTTATGCGTATGTTGAGGTCATCCCGGGTGGTTGAAGATTGCATTACGTTCAACAGTAACCACCTTGCGGCCCAGTATCTGGTCAAAAATGACATGATGGCGCATTTTAAAGCCACCGGTTATCTGGACACAGTCGTTTTGGCAGGTTTCGGTCGCTTTGGACAGACGATACTGGAAGAATTGCTGGAACTGGCCGGTGACGAAATATCTGATATTGGCATTATCGATGTTGACGCGCACCGCCGTATCCTGGTGGCGAAAGAGCATAAGGAAATTCCCAAAGACATTAACCTGCACGTGTTGCAAGGCGAAATCGGGCATCCTGAAGTGTGGCGACAGCTGGAACATCTACTCGATAAGCGTGAGACGGAGCCGCTGGTGCTGATTGCGACTGGTGTGGATGATGAAAACCTGCGAACTGCACTTTGGCTGAAAAAGAAATATCCGAACGCAAAAGTTTTGGTGCGTAGCGCCCGGCCTTCAAACTTTGCAGAATCAGTTTGCAAAAAAGCCGGTATTCAGGCTTTCGGCCTCTCTAAAATTATTCACGACTCAATGCCGGATGAGTGGTTTGTTTGACGACAAGTTCACGCATTATCCTCGAGGATTACTGCAGTACCGGTAGCGCTGACCATCATCATACCGTTGGTCTTACCAAAACTTTCGTAGTCCAGATCCACGCCGATCACGGCATTGGCGCCGAGTTCTTCTGCCCAATCTTCCAGTTCATCGAGAGCAATTTCCCTGGCTTTTCCCAATTCCCTTTCGTAGGAGGCGCTACGTCCGCCGACAATGTCCCTCACTGCTGCAAACATATCACGGAATATATTTGCACCGAGAATTGCCTCACCCGTGACGATACCGAGGTACTTGCTGATCTTTCGTCCTTCGATATTGTTCGTTGTGGTGATGATCATTAGGCTGTTTTTATCGTTAATTGCAGAGAAAATGATAACATGAAAAATCAGGCGACTAGATACGGATAGGCAATTTAATGAAACACATCCTGCCAGTGATTTTGTTGATTTTTCAACTGTTACCGGCATCCATCATTGCCGAGGAAAGTGAGTGGCGACAAATGCGTGAACAGATGATTGAAGAAATCAAACAGGATATGTATCACGCCAGGCGTTATATCGGTCAGGCTCAATTTTCCGAGCGGGTTCTTGCGGCCATCGGCAAGGTTGAACGCCATGAGTTCGTGCCTGAACACTTGAGAAAACAGTCTTACGGCAACTACCCGTTGCCTATCGGTGATGGGCAAACGATATCCCAACCCTTCATCGTCGCGTTGATGACTGAAATTTTGGCCGTGGATGCTAACGCGAAGGTCCTGGAAGTAGGGACTGGCTCGGGATACCAGGCAGCGGTGCTTGCTGAAATTGTTCGTGAAGTTTATACAATAGAAATTGTGGCGAATCTCGCACGAGAGGCGCAGACGCGATTAGCCTTTCTTGGTTATGACAATGTCCATGTTCGTTACGGCGATGGAATGTTGGGTTGGCCTCAGGAGGCACCCTTTGACGGCATTATTGTTACCGCGGCGGGTTTGAATATCCCTGATACTTTGCTGGATCAACTGGCGCCAGGGGCTCGATTGGTCATGCCGGTGGGTGCACAGGATGAGGCCCAGCAACTAAAAGTGATCACAAAAAATATCGATATGACTTTTACTGAACGCGATGTACTTCCCGTACGCTTCGTGCCGATAACGCACAAAAAGCGTTAGCCGACAATCAGGATTTCTCCTGATGAATTGACCGGGCGAGAAAGAAACTTTTCTTTCACCTCAACCTGCTCGTATTTATCCTGGCAGCGCACTGCCAGGTCATTGAATGGAGGCCGGCATGGGTCTGCGATGATTACTTTCTTGACGCCGGCACGCTTTGATCGAGCGATGAGGTTCATCAGGACGTCGATCATCTCATCCCAGTAACAAATATCCGCGCCGAGGATAAGATCAAAGTGGCTAAGGTAGTCTACCGTCAGTTGGTGGAAGGATTTTTTTTCAGCATGCATTGATACGCCGTTAATATCCGCATGAAGCTGCAGGAAAGGCAGTACGTTTTTGTCAGCATCAATACCGCTAACTTTACAGCCAAATGTCTTTGCGCAATACAGACCGAGCAACCCCCAGCCACAACCAATCTCCAGGACCCGGGTTTTCTTCTTCAACGGGTTTCTCTTGAGGTAGTCCATTATCAGGAAACTTGAATTCCAAAACTTGTTTCCATGGAGCTCAGCCTGGTGACCATCGCGTTTTAATCGACGAATATCTTTGTGATTGGCGTTGAGAATCCGCAGGCCATAGGCGCGGCGCATGGTACGTGTGGACATGGAGAAGACTTCAGTAAAACGAAGGCGCTATTCTACCTGCTTAGGTAAGACCTGGACAAGGCGCAGAGGTATGACTATTACCTAAAAGCTAAGGTCTAAATGCGTCCCGTCCATGCTGGTATCCAAAAAACGATTGGGTCGCGTTTCGGTTTACCAGATTTCTGCCATACATGGGGTGATGCAGACTTCTGACCTCGTGCTCAATTTCGAAAAGCGGTTTACCTGAATTGGGGTCAATGATGATCTGGAACCGGTACTGGTTTTCATCTGACTCCTCTGTGATTAGTCCCTTTTTCTTGAGATAGCTATGTGGCCCCGAGAAGTTCATCACATAGATGGCAATGTGGTGGCCGTCGTAGTGGGCCTCTGGCCTTGCTGACTCTTTGAACCTGATTATCTGACCCTGACCAACAGCGACCTCACAGATCCCCTTGCGAGCAACAGCAGAAACGCTAAATACCTGTTGGTAGAAACGGGCGATACCGGTGGCGGTACGCGGTGGCACTTTGAATTCCACATAGGGGATACCCAGGGTCATGTGACCGAATTTTCCAGGTGGATGACAGCGGATCCTGTTTCCCCAGGGGCAGGTGACATCAATAGTTCCCCTGTTCACCCTGAATTTGAATCGAGTGTCTTCCAGGCGCCGTGCAACCCGGGTTAACCTCTTTTCTAATTCAGACAAGCTGGGGACGACCACGCCAACTGTCCCGCGTAGCACTTGCGGTTCACCCGTTGGCAGGTGAAATTGCTGGTTACCCACATTGATCCAGACATTGAAGGGCCCGAAATCCATGTAGGGATCTCGCGTAAAGCCAAGTCCGTTGACATAGAAAAAGGTTGCCAGCAATTGATCCGGAACAGTGACATTGACATGTTCCATGGCCAGGATATTGCCGACATCCTGCGACGTGCGGTTGAATTTTGCTGATGCCATAAGTTTCTCCGGGGACAGTATACTTAATTCCTGATCTTCATAGAGAGTGAGTCAAGTATACTGTCCCTCTTCTAATCTTTAAGCGCCAGGCTTCTTAGTTTCTCAGGAAGAAAAGGTATCTCGCGGATGCGAATGCCGGTTGCGTCGAAAATGGCGTTGCTGATTGCTGCCGGAGTCGGCCCCTGGGTCGCTTCTCCTGCACCAAGGCTCGGTTCCTGGGGTTGATCAAGGATGAGCGTTTCTACCGTGGGAATTTCCGGGAAGGTGAGAATCGGGTAGCTCTCCCAGTCGTCACTGATAGATGCATATTCGCCGAATAGCACAGCTTCCTTCAGGGTCCAGCTTGCCGCCTGGATAAATCCGCCCTCCAATTGATTCGTTAGTCCGTCTTTATCGATAACCTGCCCGGCATCGGCTGAAATGACCGCGTGCACCAGGCTGATTTCAAAAGTTTCCTGGTTGATGCACAGGATGACACCCACAGCGGCATAGCATTTACTGTTCTTATATCGGGCGAAGGCGATTCCACGGCCATATAGCCATCCGTCACGTTCCTTTAGCCGATATCCTCTCAGGCGCGCAGCCATGCTTATTATGACCGCCCTGGCTCGATCATCCCGCAGGTGGTTGAGCCGGAATTGCACAGCATCCTGGCCGGATGCATATGCCAGTTCGTTCATAAATGATTCGATGGCAAATACATTAGCAAAGGCGCCGAGAGAGCGTGTCGAAGACGTTCTTACCTTCTGGTCCTTAACAAGATTCTTGACGATCCTTTTTTCAGGAATTTGATAGCAGGGATCGGCATTTCTGTGAATGCCACCATGAAATACAATGCCAGGTCGCGCTTCGGCGCGTGGCATCGGATCTGCCTTCTGCCACGCGGCAACGAGATTGGTCACACTGCCGAAAGGAATCGGCCTGCCCATGTGGGTCTGACTGTAGATGTCGGCATTCCAGAACCTGATTGAACCGTCTATGACACAAGCGTCCAGTTCTATCAACATTGCCGGGCTAAACGGTTCCCACCGGTGTTCGTCCTGTCGTTGCCATTGCAGAAAAATAGGGTGCCCGGGGTAATGGCGAGCCAGCATGGCGGCGTCCATGGCTGCATCATCGGCACCATTGTGCCCGTAGCAACCGGCATTCTCAGCGTGAATAACGGTGACCTGATCGAGGTCCATGCCCAGCGCCTGGGCAATGGCTGCTCGAATAACATGAGGACCCTGGCTGTGGGAGTGGATGATCAAGTGGTTATCTCGAAACTCAGCGATAGCGGCGGAGGGACCGATTGAACCATGGAGATGATAGGGCTTGAAGTAAGTTGCCCTGCAGTGGATTCCACCGGCTGCGTCGAGTAGCGGTGGGATACTGGAATCGGTTGGGGTGCCATCGACGACCAGCAAACTTTCATCGACATTTTCCTTCAGGAATCGTGGGACATCTGGCGGCAACCTGTCTGCCTGGTTGGTTTTCCACCGGGCCAGTTGATGCAGTTTCTTTCTCGCCTCTACCGCTGTGAATTCGTTTTCGGCGATGACGCCGATAAAATTACCATCTATAACCACCTTGCAGACACCGGGCATTGATTCAACGCGACTGGCGTCCAGGGAAGAGAGACTAAATGCCATGCCCGGAGGACGAACAATCCTCGCATGCATTGCGTTTTCGAATCTGAGATCCTGGATAAACGCGGTTTCGCCGGTGAGCTTTGCTAACAGGTCGATGCGGGTGGTGGAATAACCAACCAGCTTGTACTGCCCAGTTGCTTTCAGCTTAGCTTCCCCGTTAGCTTCAAAATCCAGCTGGCTGCCATCAAGCAGTTGCCAATAGGAAATCTGCTCGTTGCCATTCGGGTTTGAAATGACGCCGTCGCAGATGGATAGCACCTCGGGGCTGACATCGAACAAGCCGGCAGCCTGATTCAAAAAATGCGCTCGCGCATCTGCGCAAGCCTGGCGAACCGCGCTGCCACTTCCTTCGATGGACATACTACCCGCCGTCATGAATTCATTGGGACCGGAATCGGTCCTGCCTGTCTGAATATCAATCTGATCAAGGGAGACATCGAGTTCTTCAGCAGCGATCATGGCGAGGGCGGTCGATATTCCCTGGCCTAATTCCACTTTTCCCGTTTGCACCTGCACTTTTTCATTGTCGAACCGCAGCCAGGTGGAGAGCAGAGGGTTGCGCTGCAAAGCTTCGGGTAATTCACTACTCATCGGTCATGCTCGCGCTAGCTTCAATTGCAGCAATAATTCGATTGTGGGCACCACAACGGCAGAGGTTGTCCTTGAGGGCAGCGGCAATTTCTGACCTGTCCGGATTGCTGTTCGTCTGCAATAATTTGTAGGCAGTGATCAGTATCCCGCTCAGGCAGTATCCGCACTGTCCGGCGTTCAGATCCAGGAAGCTCCTTTGTAACGGATGCAGCTGGCGATCTTCTGACAGTCCTTCGACGGTAACGACGTCAGTGCCGCTGGATTCCGCCAGGGTTCGAGTGCAGGCACAGGTGACTTCGCCGTCAACAAGTACGCGACAAGCACCGCACTGCTCCGTACCGCAGCCATACTTTAAACTGTTGAGACAGAATTCGTTGCGCAGCAGTTGCAACAGACTGGTCTCGCCGTCAGCGTCTACTGTACGCTGTTGTCCGTTCAAAGTGAGTGAATACAAGGTCATAATTGTCTGTATTTGGCACCAAGGCAGCTGGGATTACAAAGTTAATAAATCACACTTTTGAGGTTGGAACAATGCTTAACCCTACCTTGAGGGCGCAAGGCAGGGAGTGTGATACCCTTGGCGACTGGGTGCTTCAGCGTAGGATGAATCCTGGATGATCAGGACGTTAAAGATAATCATTTGTTGCTATTTCTCGGTTTCACTTGCCGCGGGTCAGCGAATAGTCGTGGGCGATGAACAACAGGTTGACGTCAGTGTCACGATTTACAATGGCAACTTTGCGATCATCCGTGAAAAACGGGATGTCCTGCTGCCGATTGGTGAATTTGAACTCGAATTCAGGGATGTCGCCCGGAGTATTGACCCTTCATCTGTGCTAGTGATATCTGCCGCAGATGAAAGAGGACTGCAGGTTTTCGAGCAAAGTTATCGTTACGATTTGTTAAACAAACAAACGCTGCTGGAGAGATTCCTCGGTCGGAAACTTAAATATTCCAGAAGCGTGCTGGAAGGGACCCGTTACGAGAAGATGCTTCGTGAAGGCGTCCTGCTGTCGATTAATCCCGAAATTGTCAGATTTGGCGATGAAATCGAGATTGAACCAGAAGGCATCATTTCGCTGGCCTATCTGCCGGATGACCTCATCACGACCCCCACACTGCTATGGACCATGGAAAATTCTGTCCAGGACCGGCAAGGCCTGCAAATTTCCTATCTCACTGAAAATGTATCGTGGCAGACAGATTACATATTGACCTTAAATAACGATGAGTCTAAAGCAGACCTGGATGGTTGGGTAACGCTGGTCAACCAGAGTGGCGCCGCCTACAGGAACGCCAAGCTAAAACTGGTTGCAGGAGACGTGCAAAGGATCAGGAGCCGACCTGTCATGGCACACAGAGCGACTCTGGAAGCGCAGGAATTCGCAGCCGTTGTCCCCGGTAGACAGTCATTCTTTGAGTATCATGTTTATGATTTTCCAAGACGCACCACGCTAGAAGCCAATTCGGTAAAACAAGTGAGGCTGATGGCTGCCAAGGGTATTGATATTGAAAAATCTTATGTTCTGCAAAACGAAGTGGTGCTCTACCAGGCCCAGGGCATGCAGAATCTTAAAGCCGATGTCATCCTGGCTTTCAGAAATACACGCAAAAATAACCTCAATGTACCGCTACCTGCAGGCAAAGTACGAGTTTATAAAGCAGATAGTGAGGGTATTTTACAACTTGCGGGTGAAGACCGGGTGCAACACACTCCCGTTAACTCTGACATCGTGATTAAAGTTGGGCGGGCTTTTGATGTGACTGCGATTAGAAAACAGACAGAATACCGGCGGCTCGGGAACCGTGGTGTAGAAGTAGGCTACTCAATTACAGTGAAGAATCACAAGGACAAGGCGATCGAGTTGGTAGTGAAAGAAAAGCTTAACGGTGACTGGATCATCATCCAGGAGAGCCACAAAGGTCAAAAGTTAGACAGCGCCACAGTGGCTTATACTTTAAAACTGCCCAAAGGCGCAGAACAGACAGTTACCTATATAGCGCGATTCAACCACTAATCACCCGGACAGAGAAAGCTGCAAGTCTTTTTTAAGGTTTTACGGAAGTGTATACACGATACTTGGGTACAGAAAAACACCTGTTTTAGCGGTGCACACGGCAGTACCAGCACTGGTCTTGTAGTGCCCGGCATGTAGGTTGAGATTGAGGCGGTGATGGGGAGGTCCGGCCAGGCTTCATGGGGTCAGCACGGCTTTAGGATTCAAAACAGATCGAAGGTGCGCAGATGGATATTTCAGATCACGTTCGCCAAATCAGGGGAAACGGCTACACGATTATTGAATCTGTGTTGAGCGAAGCCGAAGTTGAAGGACTGAAGATTGCGCTTTCACCCTGGTTACAAGGAAAACGAAAGGGCCGGAATAACTTTGAGGGTTACGATACGGAACGAGTCTATGCGCTTCTGGCAAAAGATCCTGTGTTGGCAAAGGTAGTTGAACATCCTTGCGCGCTGGCAATCATTGATGAACTGCTTGAGGCGGATTATTTATTGTCTGCAAATCTGGCTATAAACACTCACCCCGGTGAAACCAGACAAAACTTTCATCGAGATAATGTGGGCGGTGATGGAGCAGACCCCACCAGGCATCATGGTATCAGCACGGTCTGGAACCTTGATGACTTTACCGATACCAATGGTGCTACGGAATTCATTCCAAATAGCCACTCCTGGACCGACGAACGTCCGGCTGAAGATGACGCCAGGGTAGTGAAAGCGGTGATGCCGAAGGGATCGGTGTTCATTTTCAGCAGCTCTTTGTACCACCGAGGTGGCGCCAACCACTCCGATAAGCCGCGTCTGGCCATTACACCACAGTATTGCCAGCCGTGGCTGCGACAGCTGGAAACCATGGTGTTAGCGGTACCGCCGAATAAAGCCGCGCAGTACTCGGACCGGGTTCAGGCGCTTCTGGGCTACAGTGTGAGGGCGCCCGGGTTCATGGGTTTTGTCGATGGTGTTCATCCCAAACGGTTGATTGATTCGAGCTACCGAGGCAGGAAAGCGAGAGGTATCCGGTCCTGATTGATTCCGGATGGAGCGATAACGACCGTCTTTTTTCATCATAGCCCTATGTACCATTCCTCGCCTTACGACAGTACACTGATGACATGAAATGAGGGGAAGTCTTATGGCCAGATATCAACTAAAAGTGAACGGCAAGGATGAGGAGCTTGATGTCGATCCGGAAATGCCGCTGTTATGGGCTCTGCGCGATGTACTGGGTCTTGTGGGAACCAAGTACGGCTGTGGTATCGCCCAGTGCGGTGCCTGCACCGTTCACATTAACGGCACGCCCACTCGATCCTGTTTAGTTCGCGTCTCCGATATTTCGGGACAGTCTGTTCGCACCATTGAGGGTCTAGCTGAGGGTACTGATCTGCACCCGCTACAGCAGGCGTGGATCGATCTGGATGTACCACAGTGCGGTTACTGTCAGGCAGGCCAGATCATGTCTGCCGCCGCCTTGCTTGAGGTAAAACCCAGACCTACCGACGCGGATATAGATGCGGCCATGGTGGGTAACTATTGTCGGTGTGGTACTTACAATCGTATTCGCAAGGCGATCCACAGCGCTGCCACCTACGACAACGCGGCGACACCATCCTCGGCCGTTAACCTTGGGGAGGATGTAGCATGAATGACAATGATCTTGTGTCTGCCGTTACCAAAGCAGTATATCGTGCTGCTTTCCGGCCGAATCTTAATCGCCGCGCCTTTCTGAAATTGAGTGGCGTTGCCGGAGGAGGGTTCGTACTGGCATCACTCCTGCCCATGAGACACGTCGCTGCAGAAGATCTGGGAAGTCTGGTTGGCTCGGTCGAATTGAATACTTTTATCAAGGTGTCATCGGAAGGTGAAATTACGATCTACTCATCAAATCCGGAAATGGGTCAGGGGATCAAAACGGCCCTGCCGATGATTATTGCAGAGGAGATGGGAGCGAAATGGGAAGATGTACGGGTCTTGCAGTCACCAGTTGATGAACGTTTTGGACGACAAGGTGCCGGTGGTTCAACGACCATTCCACGAAGTTTTGACCTGATGCGACAGATGGGGGCTTCTGCTCGTGAGATGTTCATCGGTGCCGCATCGACGGCGATGGAACTGCCAAAGGATGAGCTCAAGGCGCATGAAAGCGCCGTTTCGCATGCATCTGGTCGCTCCTTGACCTTTGGTCAGTTGGCGGCGCTTGCTGTGAAGCAACCGGTGCCTGATCCGAGCACGCTGGTGTTTAAGGATCGCGAAGACTACACCATTATCGGTACCTCTATTTCTGGTGTAGATAACCTGGAGATTGTTACAGGCCTCGCTCTGTTTGGTATCGATACACGTGTACCGGATATGCTTTACGGTGCTTACCACAAGTGCCCGGCGATTGGCGGCGAAGTCGTCAGCGCAAATATTGATGAAATAAAAAAACTGCCTGGTGTCAAAGATGCGTTTCTGGTCGAGGGTAATGGCAACGTGAGGGAATTGTTAGACGGGGTTGCTATAGTAGGCAGTTCGACCTGGGCAGTTTTTAATGCCAAGAAAAAACTGAAAGTCGAGTGGGATGAGTCGGGCGCATCGAAAGACAGCTGGACTGGATTGGTTGCCAGGGCAAAAGCGCTTGAAAACAAACGCGGCGATGAACTGATCGATGAAAGAGGCGATGTTGACGCTGAGTTTTCCAATACTGAGAATCAGACCCTCACCGCTTTTTATGAATATCCTTTTGTCTCGCATTTTTGCCTGGAACCCATGAACTGCAGCGCCCATTACAAGGCGGGTACGAACGGCGAAAAGGACACCCTTGAACTATGGATGCCTACCCAGTTCCCGGCGGGTGCATATCGTGTCACCAAACCCATGTTTGGCCTCGAACAGGAACAGGTCACGATCCACCAGATGCGACTTGGAGGCAGTTTCGGACGCCGTGTCAGTACTGAATATGTGTGTGAGGCGATTGAGATGTCGCGCCGGGTCGGTGCGCCTGTTAAACACACCTGGACCCGTGAAGATGACATTCGCCATGACTTCTTCAGAGTGGGCGGGTTTCAGTCTGTGAAGGGCGCACTGTCCGCGAGTGGCAAGCTTGTTGCTTTCGAAGATCATTTTATAGGGATGACCAACAACGGAAAACCCGTTTCCGGATCCCGATTTCGCAAGACAGAATTTCCAATGTTGAATGTGAACAATGTTCGGGCGACGAAAACAATGTTCGAGATCGGTACACCTTGCGGGCCCTGGCGCGCACCGGGTGCCAACACCACCGCCTTTGTCATCCAGAGCTTTATCCACGAACTTGCTCATGCTGCCGGGCGAGATCACCTGGAATTCCTGCTGGAGATTATGGGTGAACCCCGGTGGTTCGAGCAAGGAAACATCCGGTCACTCAATACAGGACGTGCAGTTGACGTGATCAAGCTCGTTGCAGAAAAGGCGGGTTGGGGTCGAAAAATGCCCCAGGGTCATGGCCTCGGTCTGGCTTTTCATTTCAGTCATGCAGCCCATATTGCCGAAGTGGCAGAGGTGAGTGTCGATGCCAACAAGAAACTTACCGTGCACAATGTTACCGTGGCGGTGGATATTGGTCCAATCATCAACATGAGCGGTGCAACTTCACAGGTGGAAGGCGCTGTCATTGATGGGCTGAGTACCATGGCTGCGCAGAAAATCACGATGGAGAATGGAAGAATTCAGCAATCGAATTTTCACGACTACAAAATACTGCGTATGCCGAGTTCGCCTAAAGTAGATATTCATTTTATCCAGAGTGACCACGCCCCAACGGGAATTGGCGAACCGGCCTTGCCGCCCCTAGCGCCGGCTGTTGGCAATGCGATATTCGCAGCAACGGGGCACAGGGTGCGGCGGATGCCGTTAAGTGAAGAGGGATATACGATCTAGGCAAATGACTTTCAGCCGCCGATTACAGTTGACCGGAATTCGTGCTGGCGATCACTTCGAGGAACACCGGACCGTACTTCTCGCGTTTTCTTTCACCAACGCCGGATAAAAGCCCAAACTCGTCGAGGGTTTTCGGCATTGAGCCGGCCATCTCGCGCAAGGTCGTGTCATGGAAAATAACGAAAGGCGGGACGCCTTGGGCCTCAGCCAGTTGGCGTCGACATTCTCTCAAGGCTTCCCAGATACCGACGTCGATATCTTCAGGCAATGGTGTCACGGTCAGTTTTTTAACGACCTTTTGTTTGATGTCCCGACGCAACTCGATCGTTTCTTCACCCCGCAGCAGCGCGCGGCATTTCTCTTCCAGCCTGATTCCGCCAAAGCGATCAAGCTCGACGCTGATATAACCTCGTGCCATCAGTTGTCGAAAGACAGAGTGCCACTGGTTCTTGTCGATCTCCGTGCCTATTCCGTACACCTGCAACTGGTGATGATCGAATTGAAAAATCTTGTCAGTCTCGATTCCACGCAGCACATCAATCAGGTGATTGACACCAAAACGTTGTCCCGTTCGAAACACCACGCTAAGCGCTTTTTGGGCGGCTTCGGTTCCGTCCCAGGTATCGACTGGTGTCAGACACGTATCGCAGTTACCGCAATGTTCTGCTGATTGCTCATCGAAATGCATGAGCAGTGCATGCCGTCGACACGAGGTGATTTCACAGAGAGCCAGCATGGCATTGAGGCGGTGCGCCTCAAGACGTTTATGTTCCTCGCTGCCACCCGCGCTATCGAGCATCTGGCGGAGTTTAATCACATCCTGTAACCCGTAAACCATCCAGGCATCTGCAGGCAATCCATCCCGGCCGGCTCGCCCCGTTTCCTGGTAATAGGATTCGATCGTCTTGGGCAGATCCATATGCGCGACAAAGCGTACATCCGGCTTATCGATGCCCATGCCGAAGGCAATCGTTGCGACGATGATTACGCCATCATCACGCAGAAAACGGGACTGGTGCTCGGTCCGTATCTTGGGAGACAGACCGGCGTGATAGGGCAGTGCTTCGAAGCCTTGTTTGCTTAACCAGGTGGCAGTTTCCTCGGTTTTCTTGCGTGACAGGCAATAGATGATGCCGGCGTCGTTCAAGTGCTCATTCTTTAGAAAACGCAGAAGCTGGTTTCGAGGATTGTGCTTGATCGCGATGGTGTAGCGGATATTGGGGCGATCGAACCCGGCGAAATACTGGCTGGCCTGTCGCAATTCAAGTCGGGAAATAATTTCTTCCCGGGTTCTCTTGTCAGCTGTTGCCGTAAGCGCGATGCGTGGCACACCGGGGAATTCCTCATGCAATAGGTTTAGTTCGAGGTAATCCGTGCGAAAATCGTGCCCCCATTGAGAGACACAATGTGCCTCGTCAATGGCAAACAGGCTGATGCTGGATTGTTTGAGTAGGGACAGTGTGCGTGGTTGTATCAATCGTTCCGGGGCGATATACAAGAGGTCCAGTTGTCCTTCAAGCAAGGATTTTTCTATCTGGATCTCGTCCTGTCGATCTAGCGTAGAATTCAGAAAACTGGCGCGTATGCCAAGCTCTTGCAGGGAGTCGACCTGATCCTGCATCAAAGCAATCAAAGGCGATATAACGATACCGCAACCTTTCCGGACAATCGCGGGAATCTGGTAACAGAGAGATTTTCCGCCGCCAGTGGGCATCAAAACGAGCGCATCACCGCCATCAATCAAGGTTGCGATAATGTCTTCTTGTGGTGGCCGGAATTGATCGTAGCCGAACGTATTTTGCAGAATGTCGATGGCGTTGATCATGGTTTGCAATTATAGCCCGGCGGGCCTGGTCCGGGTGTACGGCTGTACTCGCGAAATTGCGTGGGTGATGATCTGCTGTGATTGTGAGGCAATGGCTGTCACTTCATTCGAAAAAATCGCAATAAGATTGCGTAAGAACGATTAATTGCTGCAATTTACATGAGAATTTCGAAACTTTTCGTGAAGGGTTGCAGAAGTCTGTATTTCACGCAATCACAACGATAGCTCTGACACATCTCTATAACTACCCAATTTACCTTTAATGAAAGTATTAAATGCTATTGAGTGTCTTGGTTGATTGGAGGAATTTGCTTCAACAAAGTGTTGAATACCGGACGAAAACAGAAACAGCGCATTTTTTTTAGGAGTAAGGATATTTAGTGGCGTGTTATATATATTCTGTTTATCTCCTTCCGGTCTTATTTCTAGCTGTTGGTATGTTTTATGTCTGTCAAAAATCATATTTGCCACTGGAGAAGGCATATCACAATAATATAAAGAACCGGATATAATGGAATTAGAATGAGAGTGACCATGCATACTAACCGTGGGGTTGTTAGTCAAAGACCATGATTGTGTAACGTAGAGTTTTTGTTTAATACCCATTACTTCACGTGTAAAAAGATCTAATGCTTCTTGCACTGCTTCCGTAATACTCTGCAGTTCCGGCTCTCTGAATATATAGAGATTTTCAGAGATCAGATTATCCCTGTTTTTTACCATGGTTAGATTTTTAATATACTTTATTTGCGCGTCAGTGATGGCATGACCGATGTCCGCCCTAAAGTAGGGTTCAGCAAATAATGGTTGTATTTCGTAGTCACTGATAGTCATTGTAAAATAGATCCAACGATTTAATTATCTGTAAGTTTTTCGAGATGAATATGAACCATCTTCTGATTAAGTACAAGTTCTGTAGCCGGACATTAGCGGTGACAGAGCTCACTAGTATCGAAAATCATTCAGGCCAATAAACGTGCCGCCATTCCTCTCGCACAGGGTCCGCATCAGGATAGCGAACTTAATGCCTGTATCCTGGTACCGGGGAGGGTTGGCGAATTGTACGGGGAAACCGATGGCGTGAATCCTGACCATCCTGTTACCGTCTTTATCTTCGCGGTTGATTCTATCGATCTTATCGACAACCTGCTGGATTGAGCGACCACTGAATTCATCACCGAATACGTACAGGCTTATTTTTCTTCCAGGTTTATAGAATGTAGATATTGCTTTTGTAATCCCCTCCACGGGGCTGGAGTTACTGAATACGTTCCAGGTTCGCAATCTTTCAATAATCGCTCGCCGCCGGGCGGCCGTGTCCGGAATCCAGTCGTTGGTGTACTGGGAGAACATATAGTTACCCATATCATTCATGACCTGGATGCCTTTCAATTTAGGGTAGACGTCCAGGGTTTCAGATACTTTTTGCAGCACCAAAGGCCACGCATAGTTGTACATGCTGCCTGAGGTGTCGATGATAAAAATGATATATTCACTATCGACTGGAATGCCGCCGATCTTGTTGTCGTCCAGACTTTTCTTGTAGTCGACTAGCAGCGCTTCCATTTCGGCGGTAAGTGATTGCTTGGCCGTTGCCAGCCTGCCCTCGATAATATTGTCAACTTTGCTCTTGTCAATGGTGGCATCGAACTTTGATTTCAGCGCGGAAAGGTCTGCCTTCAGGCGGGAGAGTTCCTTGCGCTCCTCCTCCTGCTTGTCTTCCTTCCTCACCATTTCCCGGTTCAATGCTTTGGTGTCTCCACGAATTTCGAGTAGATCCAGCTGTAATGCGGCCAGGTAACCTTGCAGGTTCTCAATGGTGTCTTCGAGAATGATTGGTTCAAATACCTTGGTTAGTACTAACATCAATATTAAGGCGCCAAAACCACAGCTTATAACATCAAGAAATGAGAGGCTGGCTCCTTCTATATTCCGTCGACGAGTACGCATCAGGGCCAATCATCCGGTGGTGCCAGGAATGACCCGCCAGTTATTTGTGCGAGGCGCCAGTAAGATGGTGCAGCAATCGGATCTCCCTCCATGGGAAACAGGATGATGTTGATCGGGCTCGCGTCCGGTAATTCCTCCAGGGCGCTACTGAATAAAGCCACACGGTCCCGGCTTTCGATGGCGCTTCTCTTTGGTTTTTCAAATCCCTGGGTTGGCAAGCTATCGATGATCAGGAAGATATTGTCCGGTTGAGGTTCCATGTTTCTCGCGACGGCAAAAGGATGATGCAACGAGGTGCCGCCGGACGGGATTATTTTTTTCAGGTTAGCCAGTGCCTCATCAGTGTCCGCTTTCTCGATCACCCGCAGCCATTCATTTTCTGTGTCTTTAATCACTGGTTTTGTCTCTGTGTTGAAAGTAAACAACTGGAAGTTGGCGTCGCTTGGCATGTTGGCGGTGATCCATTCAACGGTTCGGATTGCACGCTGCCATTTCTCTGATTGAAGTTTAATTTCGTCTGGTAAGTTGCGTCTTATAATGACGTTTACAATCGTCTTATCCAGCATGCTGGCGGAGGCATCGAGAAGAATCAGTATGTGCTGGCCGCCGATTTTAAGGCCAGTGAGGTACTGCCGGTCTCCTTGCCCAACGATGCTGCGCAGGCTTGACCCGCTGGATTCTGCACCGGCGACACTCCCCTCCAGACTTGCTGCTTCTTCCTCGAGTAATTTAAGCTCGGATTTCAATGCTTCGATATTATCCTTTTGGCTCGCCCCTGAGTCCGCCAGCTCCTGAATCTTCGCCTGCAGTTCCTTAATCGCCAGGATAATTTCAAGCACCAAAGCCTCTGTGGTAATGATTTCATCTTCGGCTTCTTCAAGCGTATTTCGGAGCTCCACTAGGTTGAGTGTTTCGTTCTCCACCTGTAGTTCTATTTTTTTTACTTCCGCGAGGAGCTTCGCGTTTATTTCCTGGGAGGTAGTTTCTGTTGAATGGTTGATGATGATGAAGATCAGGATGACAGAGCCGAATCCGCAAAACATGACGTCCAGAAAGGAAAGGGTAAAGACGTTGAATTCGCGGCGCTTTACCATGGCAGGTTAACTAGGAGGCCGAAATGAGGGTGATGACATACTCGCCGACGTTAAGAATGTCACCGGGTTTCAAAGGGATTTGCCCACTTGCGGGTTCTCCATTGACCTTCAGGGCTGCAGCAGTGTGAACATCCACGTACAGGTCATCACCACGTGGATAGAGCGTACAGATGGGATTTTCGGGATCCTTTCGTATGCCCTCGTTAAAATTGCGGGACAACTGAAAAGATTTGCCGATGGCGACGGCATGATGACCCATCAGCATATGTGTAACCCGCGCCTTGTCCTGGGACAGATTGGTACTGTTTGTCCGGTTGCTGATGGGTAGCTGGGTAATATGGTTGATGGCACCGTCACCCGAAATAATCCTGTCAGCATGTGCATAGGCGCTGATAATCGATTGCGCTGCTTCAAGTTCTACCAGCTCGACATTACTGATGAGCCCCAGAGAATCTTTCAATCCGGGGAATCCTGCAAATCGATGGGACAGGAGTAGGGTCGAAACCTCGTCAGTTGTCGCCTGGGCGCGTATGAACTGCACAAGTAGCGGATAAATTTGGGCGCAAGCAGTCAAGAGTTGATCGCGGGAGACTGATACCGAGTGATTGATGTCCCCAAGATCCAGTTCGAACTGATTTCCCCGCGAAGTTCCGAGCTGTTCTATCCAGGCAGGCAGCTGGTTGAATAGTGCCTGTTCGCTGCGGGCCTGGTGCATCGGGTCAAATCGGGAACTCTGGATGAACTGGTGGGCGATGATGTTGGCCCAACGATCCCACAATTTGAAGATTCCAGTTTCCGTAATAGTAGCGGTCCTTGTCCTGTTCAGGGTATTACCGCTCGACAGATTAGTGAGTGTTGTTCTGTGCAGGTGCACGTCCAGATGCAGGCAAGTCGATCTAACCGGCAGATCGCAGGCTGCCATAAGCGAAACGTCAGCAACGCCAACAACGGGTATCTCAATTTCTCCGGCGATGCCTAACAAGAGTCCCAGTTGAGAATGCTCAAAATAGGCCGGCACCAGCAAAATGACGCTGTCAACCTGCTCTCTTATGGGTTGCCACAGGGAATCCAGATGTGCGAATGCAAGATCAGCATGATGGCGAACATTGTCTGTGCTGTTAGCAATGGGATCTGTGTTGAGCTGATTCCAGAATCGGTTGTTGGTCCAGCGTGGTAGTAGCCTGGCATTCTGTAATGCTTCTTCACCCACCATCAGGTGATCACCATCCAACACGGCAAATCCCGGGCTGGTAGTCACGATTTCATTTTCTATGGCGACCTGTATGCCGGCGTCGTTAATCTCAATAATTCCAAGAGCCAAGTGACGTCTCGCTATGTTTGTAGGTGTTGGATAAGTCGGTTGTCACAATAATCCTCGGCATCAAGAACCAGTCTTTCTTGTGTCAGCTGAAGCTGGTGCAGAAGGAACATCACGAGAATGCTGATCAGCAGAGCAACAAATGTAGAATTAAAAGCAATGCCGAGACTTTGTGTTACGCCAGCTATATCTCCCATAACAGCTTTGTGAGCCTGTCCCAACGCCTGCCCTATTCCGCGGACGGTGCCAAGGAACCCGATTGAAGGGATTGCCCAGGCGATATAGCGGATCATTGACAGTTCCGAATCCAGTCTTTCCGATTCAGAGTTGCATATTGCCCGGATTGAGTTGGACACGTCCTGGATATTCCTGGTAGAACGGAAACGATGTAGTGCTGTTAACAAGGATCTCGGTAACAGAAATCCCTGCTGCGACTCCGGTAGAGCCTGGATAGGCCTCGAATACTCCCGACTGTCCTCCGGCAGGATACTGGTACCCTGGGTCAGGGGAATAAGATCCAGCTGCAGGATTTTCCTTTCCCGCTGTGATTGCAGCGCTTTGTAGCCCATGAGCGATATCGCCCATAGCATCAATATAAAACAGGCTTCCTGTTCCATATCACGGACTACCACATAAGTGGACCGCTCGGGCACATAGTTTGGATTGGCATTTATCTGGATTGCCTGTTCTTCTAAAATTGCAGCCGCGTTGGGTCTGATGATAGAAACATAGACAGCATGCACGATGATCACTGAAATAATCAGGGAGAAAAGCTGGAATATGAACTCGAGGGGTAACTGTCTTTTCATTATGATCCTTGGACTAAAATAAACTGATTCCTGTCCGGATTCAGACTTCGAATGGAATGGTTCCTGAGCGTGATGATTGTCATTTTCGTATTCGGTTTTTCATTTTATTTTTTATTTCATTCCCGGACCGGAAGCGGCTATATGTCAACCGGGAAGGGTACGGCATTGTCTGCACTAATCGCTTCACTGGGCCGAAACCTACGGAATGCGGCCCCCAGTTCTCGGTTCTTCAGATTTTCAGCTTGCGGTGAAACCGTGGTTGATGCTTGTTTGATGTCGGATTTTTGATTCTGTTCCTCGTTCGTGCCTGGTTGTTCTGTGCTACGGACGCTCCCCGGCGCACCGTTTACTTCTGATTCCACGGCCTCAAGTGAGAAGGCAGCGGGCATCAGTGTAATCAAGATTCCACCTGTTACGATTGTTTTCAAGACTTTTTTTAAGGGCAGTGTCTTCATTCTACGTACCTGGCAATGCGGAAGCCGACGTCTCGTCGCCCATCGCTGCCGTAATCACGAAATGTCCAGCGTAATTCGCTGAACCGTCCATTGGTATAGTTGGAACCTCGAATAACATAATAGTCTCCGCTGTCAGGGCCGACCGGATCCGTCAGCTGGTCACGCTCAAGCTCTACTGAATAATAGTCGGTAATCCATT
>JACZXW010000121.1 GCA_022571415.1 Pseudomonadota bacterium | reverse complement strand
TTCGGCCCTCCTTGGCTGTGATATACCACTGTGGCCGGGGTATGTGCTTGAAATGCACTACCACAAGAGTCATAGTTGACGCCTTCCTACGAAATCTGCGCCAAGTCCTTTCCATGGATTAATTGGCGCCTTCATTGAGCTTATAGTGAGAAAGTGAATTGGAATTAACTACACACTGGGCTGGACTGCTGGCTATTGCCTTGTTCATTGGGGCCTACACCCTCGTTATCTTCGAAGAGAATATTCACCTGCTCAAATCCAAACCCGTAATTGTCGCTGCAGGTTTCATCTGGATGCTTGTTGCCTTCGCCTATGCAAGTGTAGGTGATACGGATGGAGCAGAAGAACTTGTTCGACACAGCCTGCTTGAATTTGTTGAATTATTCCTTTTCTTGCTCGCGGCCATGACATACGTCAACACGATGCAGGAGCGCGGAATCTTTGCAGTGCTGCGTGTATGGTTGGTAAGTCAGGGTTTTTCCTTGCGTAAGATATTTTGGCTTACCGGTGCTATATCCTTTCTCATGTCGCCGATTGCTGACAACCTCACGACGGCGTTAGTAATGGCCACTGTAGTGCTTACCGTCGGCGGTACTAATCATCGATTCGTGGTTCTGGGTTGTATCAACGTCATTGTTGCCGCCAATGCCGGTGGTGCATTCAGTCCTTTCGGTGACATTACCACCTTGATGGTCTGGCAAAAGGGCTTGGTTGAATTCACCGAGTTTTTTAGTCTCGTTTTGCCTTCTTTGGTTAACTGGCTGGTTACTGCGGGTATACTTTCGTTTGCATTAAGCTCTGAACAACCGGAATCGGTTACTGAAGATGCAAAATTGGAATATGGTGCGTGGATGGTGGTGGCGCTATTTCTCGTAACGATTGCCATGGCTGTATCCGTGCATAGTTTTCTGCATTTACCACCAGTAATCGGCATGATGACCGGGCTGGGTTTTCTGAAACTATTCGGCTATTTCTTGCAGCAGCGTGATCGTAGCCTCGCCGAGAGAGAGCAGGAATTATTGGACGACTCAATTTTGGGAATCGGAGCCAATCGTCACAACGACCTGGAGTCCAGTAAGAATTTTTACGATATATACAAGAACCTACGTCGGGCCGAGTGGGATACGTTGATGTTTTTCTACGGCGTGATTCTATGTGTTGGCGGCCTCGGCGCATTTGGTTATTTAGCGCTGTTATCCGACGTGATGTACACCGATCTGGGGCCGACCACGGCCAATATTCTGGTAGGTTTTGCTTCCGCTATCGTTGACAATATACCTGTTATGTTTGCAGTGCTGGCGATGAATCCGGAAATGAACCTTGACCAATGGTTGCTAGTAACTTTGACAGCCGGTGTGGGTGGTTCCATGCTGTCCATAGGTTCTGCGGCAGGGGTTGCGGTCATGGGTCAGGCACGGGGAATCTACACGTTCTTCTCCCATCTGAAATGGTCATGGGCTGTCGCGCTGGGCTACGTTGCCAGCATCGCAGTACATTTTCTAATTAGTGGTAACGGGCTTGTCAGCTAAGGAGCCCCTGATCAGATTAGAAATCATGTTTAAGATATATCAGTCAGGGAACATCGCAAGGTGATTCCTTGCCGTCGAACCTGATTAACTGAGAAAATTGGTGGATTTGACAAACTTCACACGACGCAATCAGGAATCAGGTACTGACAACTTAACTCCCCGAAATGGGATAATCCGGTGATGAATACTTATAAACGCCACCGCTTCCCGCCAGATATCATCAGTTACGTAGTCTGGCTCTACCACAGATTCAATCTCAGCCACCGAGATATCGAAGACCTTCTCGCAGAGCGGGGAATCACGGTCAGCTACGAGACCATCAGGCTCTGGTGTATCAAGTTTGGAGCCAAATATGCCAGGCGCCTGAAACGAAAGCACCGAGGCTACGGCGACACCTTCTACATTGATGAAGTCTTTGTGAAGATCAACGGCAAGCAGCACTACCTGTGGCGGGCTGTTGACCAGGACGGTGAGGTTGTTGATGTATATCTACAGGGCAAACGGGATGGTGTGGCGGCTAAGCGCTTCTTCAAGCGGCTATTGCGATCACATGGCAGTGAGCCCAGGAGGATTGTGACCGATAAGCTGCGTAGCTATGGAGTAGCGCATCGCGAGTTGATGCCAGATGTTATTCATGACACATCACAATATGCGAACAACCGAGTCGAACAATCTCACGAGGCAACCAGGGCCAGGGAGCGAGGGATGAAGAAGTTCAAGTCGGTGCGTCAGGCCCAGAGGTTCCTGAGTGCTCACGCGGCTGTCAGTAATTTATTCAATCTAGGCAGACATCTAGTACGTGCTCAGCACTACCGCGATCTCAGGATGAGTGCGTTCGCTGAATGGAGCAGGGTGGTTGCTTGAGGAGTTTCCCTTGATTTTTATCGCTTCGAGGATTTAACTTGTCAGAACCCTGGTGCATGTTAGTTGACACCATACCATGAGATTTTTAGGTGCATGACAGTTAACAAATGGATGCGGCCTATTGACTACCGAGACTTGGTTAAAAAAGATCAAGGGATTTTACTTTGCCTGCTTGACCGGATCTTTCTAATGGGTGACCCCGAACTTAGGTGCCGGGCGATCCTTTCGAGTCGCTCGGAAGACAGTCCTGCAAGTTCAGGATTGTGGAGCTGAAGATCACCGGCCAGCACATGGCCAGCAAGCACAGAAAACTCAACCCGATGGAGCGTTTCATCCAATCCCCCTTAATTTCAACTCACTGGCGTGTCAGCAGGTCAGAATTGTAGTGACAACCTGACGTAGAATTGTCGTCCAAATGGATTGTGCAATAGTCCCTCGTAGCCGCCGAGATGAAATAGTGGTTGCGCCATTTCGTCAAAAAGATTCACCACCCCTAACGTCAGGATCGTTTCCTCGTCACTCTGGCCGGGTATCAGGCCTTCAAAGGCGATTCGGTATTGCGCATTCACCTGAACCCACGCATCAATTTTCTCAGGAGCGTACTGCGACCTGCCATAAAAACCCGCCAATCCTCTAACGATAGAGTCATAGCGCACACCATGAGCATAGTGTACCTGGAGGCTGGCTGCCTGATTGCCTTTGAACCAACTCAGACCAAGATTGCTTTTTAGACGCGGAAGCGGTGGCACAGCACCGGTCCCGTTGTTCTGTTTACCGGCGCCCTGGACCTTCGGTGAAATCGGCAACAGCTGATAGGTGTAATCGTCAATGTAGGACGCATCCAATCGAATCCCAAAATCTCCGATCTCGCCGATCTCAAAGTTGTATATCAGCGACACATCAATGGATGAAAATGACATCTCGGAAGCATTGGAAGTGCCGGAGTCTACCCTCACGATACTATCATCGATCACGTTTCGCACGACTCTTGAGTCCGAATTTCCGGACGCAATCCAGGCGCTGCCGGTTGAACCAGCGGCATCCATATTCGACTTATCCAGATTAACAATATCCTGGGCACTGGTAAAAACAAGCCGATCCTCGAAATCGATGTCGAGATAGTCCGCGATCAGGGTAAGATCGTCCGTGATAATCCAGGTAAAACCAATATTCCATACGTCCGCACTTTCCGGATCAAGGTTCGGATTACCGCCAGAACAGACATTGACGAATGATTGACTGGCACCGAGTATTTTGTCTTCCACAGAGGTCAGGCCACAACTGACTGGACCCGCAAGCTGACTTGAGCTCGGCGCAATAAATGATGTGCCCCATGAGGCCCTCAACGACAGCGAATCCAGTGGCTTGTAAAGCAATCCTATCTTTGGATCAGTTGTATCCAGACCACTACCGGAATCCTCATAACGAATAGCCAGTTGCATTTCGAGATCAGTCAGCAGCGGTACAGCCAACTCACCGAATACCGCCTTGGTATCTCGATCAAATCGCGTAGGCGCGGCGGGTGCGCCCGCCCAGGCATCTCCAAGACGGTTTATTTCGGCGGGATCTGATTTGGACCGTTCCTGCCGATACTGGCCACCAAACGCGGCACCAATGGTACCGGCTGGAATTTCGAATAGATCACCGGTGGCGACAAAGTCGAGGAGCCGAAGAGTATCTGTCGTCTCGGTTGCAGCAGGTCGCTGGCGAATAAAATCAACAATGGACTGGGAGTTGGTGGGCTGCGCGGCAAAGAACGGATTAAAATACTCGTCCCCGCTGAATCCGCCATTGCCCAGCAGTGCATCTATCAATCGTGAAGTCGAATCCGAATACACTCCGGCGGAAGTTACATCCTGTTGGAACGAGTAGGAGGTCCAACCGCTCCAGCTGGAATCAGGTACGTCAAATTTCAATATACCCGTCAGCGATACTCTTTCCGGACCCTGTCTCGGGCCCTCCGAGGCACCATCAGGATTCACACCATGGGGTAAGGTCCCCCACTTTCCAAACGGTCGCCAATTGGCAAAGACAACATCTTCGTTGAATGCGATGCCGGTGGGATCAAGGATAACCACGCCGCCGGTATCTCTGTCCGGAATGCCATTGGTATCGAGGTCTTGAGCAAACAGTTCGTTGCCACTGGCGTCTACTGCCCGGAATGGATTAAACGGATTCTCGCCAACAATGACCGGCAGCAAGGAGACATTTCCGCCGGAGGAGGCCCCCGTTACCCTGATGGACGATTTGGTTTTACTATAAAGGCCCTGAAATTCAAATTCTACGTTGTCACTAATGTCCATGGAAAAATTGGCATAAGTACCCAGATACTCACGGGCCGACTGGGAATCCCAGGTCGAGCCATAGGCCAGTCGGCAATCACCGAAGGGTCCAATAAATCCACTGGTATTGTTTGTTTCCGCGCCTTCATCTGAGGAAGAACCATCAGATTCACATGCAGGGTCCGGGCGAGTGGCACTGGCGCCGGTCAAGGCACCAAACTCATCCCGCACGGGCACCCTGAAATTACCCGGGTTACCAAAGCCCGAATCACTAAATCCTGCTCTCAGGTATTCAGGCCGGTCGGTCCATTCAATGCGACCTCTATCCTTATATTCAACTGCAAAGACAAAATTAATCTTGTCGGTGCTAAAGCCGGTAATTACCTCCAGGGTTTTCTGGTTGGAAGATCCTTCCTGATCCGCGTCGTAGCCGACTTGGACCTTGATTCCCTCAAATGACTTGACCGGGATAATATTCACCACGCCTGACACCGCATCGGTACCGTACAGCGCTGAACCTCCATCCCGAAGAATCTCGATCCTTTGAATAGCAAGTGTTGGATAGATCGAGTTGACGTCGTTACCAATTCGACGTCGACCATCCAGGAGATTAAGCGTCGCACTATCCCCCAGCCCGCGCAGATTGAAGCCGGTTGAGATTCCGTCGGCGCCACTCAGTCCATTTCGAACGTCGTCTGAACCATAGTTATAAGTCGCATCAGCGATGAATTCACCGAGCTGAAGGGCTCCGCTGCTTGAAATATCATCAGCATTTATCACCGTGATTGGTACGGCACTATCTAAATTGTCACGCCGGATATAAGACCCGATAACGACAATTTCCTCTATCGCGGCTTCTTGGGCGATAGATACTGGGGACAAGGCAAGAATAAGGGAACTAACAAGAACAGCGTGAGATAAATAACGTAAACGTACGTACTCGGTCACATGGCGCATATGAAATCTCCATCCGATGGGTTGTTACCACCAATCTCATATACGAGCACCACAATTGATATGAATATTAGTGGCAAATCAATTTCGTAAGACAGGAGCGAATGATAGTCAAGATGGAATG
>JACZXW010000031.1 GCA_022571415.1 Pseudomonadota bacterium | reverse complement strand
GTGTTTGGGATTGCGCTCGGCCTTCTCTACCTGACCGGGATCTGTTTCTGTAAAAAATTCCCGGGTTTGCTGCCAGACCTCTTCCAGCGACATGCGGAAAATGTTCTTCTCAATGTTGGCACGCTGCTCCGCAGGAATTTCATCAATCGAATCGTACCGGCTGTAAAGATCGTACAATTGATTGCCCCTGACGGCCATCATCGTGCCTCGCTTTAAAACCTGCACCTTGACGCCAAGCTCAAACATATCGGCCGACGCAGTCATCGCCACGTCAGCCAATTCTGCCTTGGCCAACAATTGACGGCTGTCGTCCGATACCCCGGATTCGACCGCCGATTGATGAACGGTTCCGAGCAATACAAAGGCCGCCCCCAGTGAATAGGCCGCAGCAAGACTAATGGGCGTACCCAGGCTGCCGGCTGCCCCTAACCGAATGGGTCGATCATAACCAAATTCCACACTAAGCCGGTCCCGCAGACTCATGATTGCCGGAAACAATGCATTCAATGGACGATTATCCGTATGCCCGCCGGAATCAGATTCGACGATGATATCTTCCGCCAGGGGTACGGTTGCTGCGATTTCAGCTTCCATTTTCGTCAGTTTTCGTTGCGCAACCAACTGCTCCAGGATTTTCTTCGGCGCCGGTGATAAAAAGTGGCGCGCCACTTCTTCACGGGAAATTTTAGCAAAGACGTGGTTCTTGCGCTGCACCGAACCATCATCCGCCCGGGATAGACCGGTGCATGCATAACGCACAATCGCAGGCGTGAGGCCCATAAAGGCGGAAGCAGACACTCGTTTTACACCCCGGCGTAAATAAAGATCGACGATTTGATTTTCCAGTTCCGGTTCATTTGGCGAATGGATTAGATTGCTACCCCAGGATAGTCCCCGGGGATCCAACTCGGCACTGATTTCAGCTATCGCCGCTTCGACCACTTCAGGCGAAAGCCCCGCGGCCCCGAACATGCCCAAAGCGCCCATTTTCCCTAATTCGATAACCAGCCGGGTCGATCCGATTCCACGCGCCAGGGCACCACCCACATAGGCAAAGCGCACGCCATGGGTTTCCTGGAAGCCACGATCACCCAACCATTCTGGATACAAGGGCGGTAGAATTCCCAATAGCGAATAATGTGGTGTCCCATTTTGCACCGGGCTTGTTTTCACTTCACCCTGTTGCGCTATTCCGATACGTCGAGTCGCCGCATCGAAGACCACGCATGTAGACTTCCGCATGGAAGATTGAATGGCTGCAGCGTCTAGCGGCAAAAAACTGGCCTCCGATGGATCACCAACCCAAACCCCGACATTGTCCGGATCGGAGTTGCTGGCTAACAGGTCAGTCATCTGTGTTTTCGAAGTCATTAAATTATTTATCCAAACGCCGATCGCAGCGCCTCTGGTGGCGCCCCTGGCGTCCGTAGGATGATGGATTATACAGGTGCACTCCAATATTGGTTACGACTTTTGGATATCCTGTAACTGATTGAATATAATAAGGTTTTTACCGCACCATAGGGTTTCGGATGCGCACTTTAGCACAAATTCCGCCGTCATGGGATGTCCAGGCGCGATGCGGTAAAACAGGCACCATTTCCCCGAGAACCAAATCGTTGCTGCTGGGGTGCTTTCTCCAAGATTCCCAATCGATTAAAGCGCTCGCGATCCGAGGCTTTGTCAGCGCGTGGTGATCTTTGCCCAACTTGCATTTGATACCGGGCTTGATCAATATCTTTTAACAGCACAAACAATTTCAGTGAGTCATCGATCAATAAATTAGCACTCGTCTTCATCTTTATCACCGCACTGATGGACTCCGTAGGGTTCGGCATCATCATCCCCGTACTACCAGACCTGATCATGCAGATCTCCGGAGAAAACCTTGCCGCCGCTGCCGGGTACGGAGGTTGGTTGATGTTCGCCTACGCTGTCATGCAATTCTTCTTCGCACCGGTACTGGGGAATTTATCTGACGCTTACGGTCGCAGGCCAGTACTGCTGCTGTCGATGCTGGTGCTCAGCGTCAACTATCTGATCATGGGCTTTGCAGACAGCCTAGTATTGCTGTTTGTCGGCAGATTAATTTCCGGCATCGGGGCTTCAACGATGAGTACCTGTAACGCCTATATTGCAGACGTGACCCCGGCTGAAGAGCGGGCACAATATTTCGGCTTAATGGGTGCCGCATTCGGTATGGGATTTATTATTGGTCCTGTGATCGGTGGACTTCTCGGCGAATACGGACCGAGAATCCCTTTCATCGCAGCGGCGTGTTTGCTCTTCCTGAACTTGATATTTGGATTTCTGATACTTCCCGAGTCACTGAACAAAGAGAGCCGCAGAAAATTCAAGCTCGTTCGTGCAAACCCCTTTGCCACCTTTATCCAGTTAAGCAAGTTTAAAGTTGTCTTCGGCATACTCAGCGTCATGTTTATTGTAAACCTTGGGCATCACGTCATGCCGGCTATCTGGAGCTTTTACACGATTGAACAGTTCGACTGGTCCTCTCGCGAAATTGGATACTCGCTCGGATTCGTCGGGTTTTTGATGGTTTTTGTGCAGGGGTTTTTGATCAGGATTGTCATCCCGAAAATAGGAATGCGCTGGGCGGGCATCATCGGCTTGACCGCGGCGATTATCTCCTTTGCCGGTTATGCTGGCGCAAGTGCATCGTGGATGTTGTATGCAGCGATGATCCCCGGCGCACTCGGTGGTTTGGCAGGCCCAGCGATGAATGGCATCGCTTCAACCCAAATTGGTCCAACCCAACAAGGTCAATTGCAAGGTGGTATGTCCAGCATGATGAGCCTTACTTCGATCCTTAGCCCACCGATCATGACGCAAACCTTTGGCTATTTCAGCACAGCCAACGCCGTGATCTATTTTCCAGGCGCCCCTTTCATCCTGGCCGGAATTCTCGCTGTCTTAGCTCTGGTGTTGTTTATCAAAACGACAACAGATCTGCCTGTTGCGCGGCAGGCCAGTTGACCAGGAGCACCAGCATGACATCAGACCTGCCAGAAAGCGCAAAACGTGTACAGGAATTTCTGGTACGCAGAGGTTTTTCTTTCGTGGTTAAAGAACTACCGGAATCAACAAGGACCGCTCAAGAAGCTGCAGCTATTATAGGTTGCAGCGTGTCCCAGATCGCGAAATCACTAGTATTCCGGGAGGGCACAACAGGCGCGCCAATACTTGTTATTGCATCGGGATCCAATCATGTGGACGTTGACAAGGTCGAGAAATCTACTGGCCTAATACTCGGTAAAGCAGATGCAAAGTTTGTCAAAAAGAATGTGGGTTACGCCATTGGAGGCGTACCACCTGTTGCACACGATCAGCCAATGAAAGCCATACTCGACCCGGACCTTAGAAAATATGACCTAGTGTGGGCGGCGGCTGGAACGCCATTTACGGTATTTCAGCTAAAGCCAGACGACCTTGGACACCTTACCGGAGGCGACTGGGTTACATTGTCAGAAACGTGACCGCCAGTCTGTTGGTAGCAAGTTAAACAGGTTGTTAACTGGCTTGCCCTCCAGTTATACCTTCGTTACTGTTGAAACAAAGGAGTGAGTTATGGGCTGGTCTATCAATCGACCAACGGGACTAACTTTCCACAAACCCGGCTTGTCAACAAAAGGGTATACACTTTTAACCCCCCACGGCGACCAATCCACCTATCTGATCGATATGGACGGGTGCGTGGTTCACCGCTGGACCTTTAGTCACATCCGTCCGGGTTACGGTCGTCTGTTGCGCAACGGCAACCTGTTAATGACCGGCTCGGATATTAATCTGCCCGACGCACCTAAGGACGAACCCACCAAAGCGCCATTACCCTTTGAGCAACATGTGACTCGACTGGGTGGCTATCACACGACCCTGGTAGAGATGGATTGGGAAGGTGAGATCGTGTGGGAATATGAAAATCGCTGTCAACACCACGACTTCTATCGTTTTGAAAACGGCAATACCATGGTGCCGGAATGGGTTGAATTGCCGGAAGACCTGCACAAACAAGTTCGTGGCGGATTCAGAATGCCACGGGAACGTCTACCTCGACTATTGGGCGACGATCTGGTTGAAATTGATAGAGACGGAAAGGAAGTCAGGCGCATTCACACCTGGCAACTGCTCGACCCGACAAAAGACCGGATTCACCCAACAGCCCGAAGATGGGAGTGGACTCACATCAACAGTATCGACGTCAACGACCAGGGCGACATCGTATTCTCATCTCGAAATACAAATCAAGTCATGATTATTGATGCCGCATCTGGAAAGATTCGCTGGAAGTCTGACCGAACCCATGGACAGCACGATGCAACCTGGGTCAGCGACGGGAACATCCAGGTTTTTGACAATGGCCAGGCTTCTTCGAGAGTCATTGAAATAGACCCAGGCACCAACGAAATCGTGTGGACGTATCATGGCGTTCCATTCAATCAGTTTTTCAGCGGACATATCTCAGGAGCATCCAGGCTAGCTTCCGGCAACGTACTTGTCTGTGAAGGCACCAGCGGTCGTCTGTTCGAAGTCAACCGGGCGCGCGAAGTTGTCTGGGAGTGGATAAACCCATTCGTCAACAACAACAAACGTGGTGAGGCAACGGTTAGTATCTATCGCGCCCATCGTTATCTTCCGGATCATGCCGCCCTGGCTGACAAAGACCTGGACCCACTGCGTTTTACCAATCTAAACCGTCTCAACGGTCTTCTTTAACATCGTCAGCACAGATAAACTTCAGACCATGACCCGATTCCGGTACTAACTTGATGTACATTACTGCACAGTGGCGAATGTAATCCTCCCATGACCGATTCCCAGGAACTCTGCCTCAAGACTGCAACTGAACTGCGACGCCTAATCGACCTGAAGTCCGTATCAGCAGTCGAACTACTCAACGCCCATCTCGAACAAATCGAGGCAACCAACCCCACCTTGAATGCCATCGTCACTCTGGTACCGGAACACGCACTCGATATGGCGAAAAACGTCGATGCCCAGCTTGCGCGTGGCGAAAATCCCGGATTATTGGCTGGCCTGCCGGTCGCACACAAAGACCTGGTCAACACGAAAGGAATTCGAACGACCTATGGCTCTCGAATTTATAAGGATCATGTGCCGGATGAAAATGCGTTGATCGTTCAAAGAATCATTGCTGCCGGCGCCGTCACTCTAGGAAAAACCAATACCCCTGAATGGGGCGCGGGCTCGCAAACCTTCAATGAAGTATTCGGCGCTACGAAAAACCCATTTGACATAACCAAGACCTGTGGTGGAAGTTCAGGGGGCGCGGCGGTGGCGCTCTCCAAGGGTATGGTAGCCATTGCTGATGGTAGCGATATGGGCGGATCACTGCGTAATCCAGCCAGCTTCTGCAATGTGGTGGGCTTTCGTCCCTCCCCCGGTCGTGTTCCCGCCTATCCATCCACCTCGGCCTGGTTTTCTATTCCAGTATTAGGGCCGATGGCTCGCACAGTTGAAGACTGCGCGTTGCTGCTGGCCGCTATAGCAGGACCCGATCCCAGGGTACCTATTTCCATTGATGAGCCAGGCCTCAAATTTCTTGATTCGTTAAAACGAGAGTTCAAAGGTGTGAAAATCGCTTTGAGCCCGGACTTCGAAGGGCAACTTCCCGTAGCCAAAAGTGTGCAGAAAGTAATAAGCGACAGCGGATCTGTTTTTGAGTCCCTGGGTTGTCACATAGAGCACGCATGTCCTGATTTTTCTGGTGCCGAATTCGCCTTCAAGACACTTCGCGCCTGGTCCTTTGCGGCCACGCACAAGGAGAATATTAAAAAATACAGGGAATTGTACAAGGAAACCATCCTCTGGAACGTTGAAGCAGGGATGAAACTCAAGGGTGAAGACATTCACAAGGCAGAGAGGGAAAGAACAACCCTGTTCCGCCGGGTTATGCAGATGATGCAGGAGGTTGAATTTCTCGTACTACCCGTCTCCCAGGTACCACCCTTCGATATTGCCGATGAATATGTCAAGGAAATCGAAGGGCAGAAGATGCACACTTACATTGACTGGATGCAGTCCTGCTACTTCATCTCCTGCACAGGACTTCCAGCGATCTCGGTCCCATACGGATTCACTCCTGAAGGCCTACCTGTCGGAATACAAATTGTCGGCAGGCATCACCAGGATTTTTCTGTCCTGCAACTCGCCCACGCCTTCCAGCAGGCTGCCACAGGGTCGAAGTGAAATTGCCAACTCCCCGACGCCATCGTACTATTATGGTAACCAGGCTACGGACCATCAGCAGATGGAAAAAGACGAGCGACTACCCGAACGTGCTACTCAATTGACCGGGACCGGCGACGAGCCCGAGGTAGAGGCAGCAACCGGTACAATTTGGAATAAAATTGCCATCATTGGCTTCGCTGTTATCCTGCTTTCGACACTAGTTGTTCTGATCTTCGCCAATATGCCGTCGGACCAGCCCAGCGAGGTCCCGTCAATTCCCGTCAATAAATAGACCTGTCACTGGGGATGCCTGATGTTTGAAACAGAGACTTTCGTGACTCACCTTGAGTGCAGCGAGACCGGTAAACACTACCCGCCTGACCAGCTCTACAATCTGTCCGAAGCAGGCAAGCCTCTACTCGTCAGATATGACCTGGATGCGCTTGCCGCTTTCATCTCGAAAAAAACACTGGTTAATCGTTTGCCAGAATTCTGGCGCTATCGGGAATTCCTGCCGGTTCGTAAAGCAGAAAATATCATTCGCCTCGGTGAATTAATGACGCCGTTGATTCCTTCAAACTATCTCCAGGAATTACTCGAAATGCCCTCGGTACTTGTCAAGGACGAAGGCAGGCTCCCAACCGGATCATTTAAAGCGCGCGGGCTCGCTGTCGCGGTTTCCATGGCGAAAGAACTCGGCGTGAAGCGAATGGCTCTGCCGACCAATGGCAACGCAGGCGCAGCGCTGGCTGCCTATTGCTCCCGGGCAGGCATTGAGAGTTACGTTTTCTGCCCCGATGACACACCGGAAATCAATGTTCGAGAAATTGCATTCCAGGGTGCTCATACTTTTCGGGTTAACGGCCTGATTAACGAATGCGGCCGAATCGTCGCTGAAGGCAGACAGGAAACCCGCTGGTTCGACACCTCCACCTTAAAGGAGCCTTATCGAATCGAAGGCAAGAAGACCATGGGGCTTGAGCTTGCCGAGCAGCTTGACTGGCACTTACCAGACGTGATTCTTTATCCGACCGGCGGCGGTACCGGTCTGATCGGCATGTGGAAGGCCTTCGAAGAGCTCGAAGCAATCGGCTGGATTGACAGCAAGCGCCCGCGGATGGTGGCAGTCCAGGCCGAAGGCTGCGCCCCGATCGTAAAAGCCTATGAAGAAGGTAAAACCCATGCGGAATTCTGGAAGAATGCATACACCGCTGCAGCGGGGATCAGGGTCCCCGCCGCCATCGGCGATTTCCTGATACTGGCTGCCATTCGTGACAGTGATGGTTTCGCTACCGCAGTGAACGATAAGGACATCCTCGATACTCAATTCCAAATCGCGCGGCATGAAGGATTGCTGCTATGCCCGGAAGGCGCCGCAACCGCGGCAGCACTGATCAAGGAAGTCCATAACGGACGCATCGACCGCAACGAAAAAGTCATACTGTTCAATTGCGCTACCGGGTTGAAATATTCAATGCCCGAAGCCGATAACTTCATCGATCTCACATCCCCCGTTAATTATGGCGATCTAATGAAACAAAATTCCCAACTGGGCACTAGCGCCAAAGCGCAGGCTGCCAATAGAACGGGAGGCTAGGAAGCCTCTGAAGTAAGCCCGCCGGAACGATAATGTGAAACACCCTTGATGGATACCTTTCTCCCGATTGGTATAAGGAAGCGGGTGTAATAGATGGTGAAATCCAATTTTTAGAGAAAGCTGAGTAAACTGCTTCAGTTGGAATAATGAGTCATATTTTTCTATAATCGAACTGTTCCTTAGGGGTGGTCTGCAGAGACCTGAGATTCTGAGCAATCAGTCAACCCTAGAACCTGATCCGGATAATACCGGCGTAGGAAAAGGGTGCCTTCACATCTAATCACCACGTCCAGTTAATACCGGGTCTCCTTCTAATTTGAGGAGAGACTCATGAATAAGATTTGTTTTACCTGTTTACTGCTGCTGGGAGCAGTTTCTGTTACAGCTTCCGATGACGTGATCCCGGAGATCATAGTCACAGCGGATTTTCGCCAGGCGACCGAGATGAATGTCGCTTCCAGTATCAGCGTGATGACCGAAGACGTTATTCGTTCACGCTCGGCCCAGCACTTTGAGGATCTGGTTCACGCCATACCCAATGTAAACTACGCCAGCGGTTCAAACCGGGCACGTTTTTTCCAGATTAGAGGTATTGGCGAGCGCAGCCAATTTTCCTCACCTCTCAATCCTTCTGTTGGATTGCTGATCGATAACGTGGATTTCAGCGGAGCCGGCACCATCGCAACCATGATGGATGTGCAGCAGGTTGAAGTGCTGCGAGGACCCCAGGGAACGAGATATGGCGCTAACGCCCTGGCAGGAATAATAAATATAAAAACCAACGACCCTCTGGATACCTTCGCTGCCAATTTCAAGGCTTCCATCGCGGACTACGGTACAAAGACTTATGGCGGCATGCTGACGGGACCCATCAATGACAGGGTTCAATACCGTCTTGTAGCGGAAAAGCACCAGTCAGACGGCTATTACGATAATCGTTTCCTGGGCATTAACGATAATAATGGTCGCGATGAGCTGACTATTCGAGGCAAGTTGCATATTCGCGCCAGTGATAACTGGGACATCAGCATCACTGTAGCTGATGTGGATGTGGACAATGGCTACGATGCTTTCAGCCTCGATAACAACCGACACACCTTATCCGATGAACCGGGTCATGATCGTCAGGACTCAAGCAGCTTCGCCATCGAAAGCACCTGGAACCTCAGCCGCTTTGACCTGGTGAGTATCATAAACTTTGCCGACTCTGATATTGAATACGGCTTCGACGAGGACTGGACATTCACTGGTTTTCATCCGTTCGGTTACACATCCACTGACAACTATGATCGAAACAGAAAAACCAGCAGCGTTGAATTCAGGTTGATTTCAAACAGAGACAGTCGATTGCTGGGCGACTCCACAGACTGGCTCGTCGGTATCTATTCGCTACAGAGCCGGGAAAACTTAGTCAGGGAGTACACCTTTCTGGCCACCGACTTCAGCAGCAATTACGATTTCGATACCCTCGCTGCATTTTTGCAACTGGATTCTTCACTTACCAACAAGCTGATTCTATCCTCAGGAATCCGATTTGAAAAACGCGAAACAAGATACGATAACTCGGATGGTGTTGCCTTCCATCCGGAAGAGAATCTCTGGGGCGGCCGCATTGCGCTTAAACTTTTCGTGAACGATAACACCATGATTTATGGCAGTGTCGCCAGGGGTTATAAGGCAGGCGGATTTAATACGGAGGGAACACTCGACCTGGATTTACGTGAATTCGATGAGGAGTATCTGATCGAGTATGAGGCAGGAGTGAAATCGAGGCTCCTGGACAACCGGTTACTCATCAGGGCTGCTGTGTTCCACGACGACCGGCGCGACCAGCAGGTTAAAAGTTCCCTGGTTCGCAGCCGCCCTGATGGCAGCACGGAGTTTATCGACTTTCTTGGTAATGCCGCAGAGGGAACCAACAAGGGAATTGAGATCGAAGCTAATTGGCACCCAACCGATAACTTCAAAATCACTGCCGCTGTGGGCTTGCTCAGTGCCAAATTTGATAAGTTTATCAATGAGTTTGGCGAAGATCTATCAGGCCGGGACCAGTCTCAAGCGCCTTCCTATATGTACCACATGGCTGTGCAATACCGGAAAAACAACTGGTATTTCGGGATCTATGTGGACGCCAAAGACGAATATTTCTTCTCGGATCGTCATGCCATAAAAAGTGACAAATACGCCTTGCTGAACGCCCATATTGGCTATGAAACTGAACGCTGGAAGCTAGGTGTCTGGGGTCGAAACCTCAATGACAAAGACTACTTCACCAGGGCTTTTGGCAGCTTTGGCAACGACCCCAGGAAAAACTACGCCACTGAGCCCTACTTTCAGTTCGGAGAACCGCGCATTATCGGTCTTTCTTTCGAAGTGAGCCTATAAAGCGAGGTTAATCCATGAAAACTTCAGTTGATATCAGTCTCTACCCGCTTGCTGAGGACTACATTCCTGCGATCAAGGAGTTTATTGAACGACTCCAGCAATACCCTGATGTGAACCTCGTACGTAACAATCTTTCCACTCAACTCTATGGCGACTACGACATTGTCATGGATCTGCTCAAGACTGAAATTCGCCATAGCTGGGATAAATACGGCAAAGGTATTTTTGTCGTTAAGTTCTTGCTGGACGACCTTAGTGGTTTGGCGAATGAAGGAGACTGATAGGTTATCGCCAGACATCAATCGTCGCCTGAATGCAGCAATTGCGGGCTGGAGTCAATGGTCGCCGTTGCCAATCACCGAACCAGCCGTGCAGTCTCAACTAGGTGGCCTTACTAATCAGTCCTTTGTCGTAACAGATGGCAACACTAGTTGGGTAGTGCGCCTGAATGGCACTATCGATGATAACGGCATTAACAGGCTGCATGAACTCGCTGCAATCACTGCAGCTCAACACGCGGGTATTGCACCGAGGGTTGTATGCAGCGGACACGATTCTTTTGTTACAGAATTTTTGTCCGGGGGCAACCCCACTTTGGATGACATTGCGAAAATTGGGTTGCTGTTCGCAAAGATCCATTCACTGGATGTATCTACCCAACCCATAGACCTGTTGGCTCACCTAGAGGCTTATAAACAGCAAGCCTTTGATCAACAAGTCGACCCTGGCAAAGACGTGGCAGATTGTTACAGCCGGGTGATGGCGCTCTCAAAACCAAAGATCATGACTCAAGTCTTGTGTCATCAGGACCTGACGTTGCAAAACATGATCAAGGCAAAAGACCGGATCTTCGCCATCGACTGGGAATTCGCACGACAATCGGATCCTGCTTATGATCTGGCAGTTTTTACTTACACTCATGCGCTGAACCAAAAACAGTCTTCTGAGCTGTTACTTAGCTACTCTCGGCATGAGCCAGAACTTCCTTCTCGTATTGACTATTTCGAGAGGGTCTATGCCATGATCGAGATTTTCTGGAGGTTAATTAGAGGAAAAAAAATAGATATCAGGAAGCTACAGGCTTTGCTGGACACACGACAACTAACCTAGGGAGTATCTGGCGCAACTTTCTATGGATCGTTACCTCAGCTCGATGCGTGCGGTCCAACTTTACAGAAAACTCTGTACCGCTGCCAGAAATCCCTCGGGTTTATCGAGTGGCACTGAATGGCCACTTCCGGCGACGGTTTCGAGACGGCAATCGTGCATTTCCCTGACCATCCTGTTAGCCACATCTACGGATAGGATATCGCTGAGTTCACCCCTGACCAATAATGTTGGCGCCAAGATATTTTGTACCGCTTGCCAGCCTTCTTCCTCCGATGGACGAGGTCGATCAACCGACGTGTCACGAAGTGCCCTGTCATAGCGATAAGTGTAGCGCCCGTCGGCAAGCATCATCATGTTGTTTTCAACTCTGTGCCTGAGATGTTCATCAGGCGGTACAGTATTGGCAGCTCTTGAGCGCTCATAAGCCTCATCGACGTTCTCGAATACATCACTCTGCTGTACACTGGTCTGGATCCTTGAAGTTCCCGATGTTGAGATTTTTGGTCCGATATCGACAATAACCAGTTTCTTAAGCTCCGCCGGACAACTCCCTGCATAATGAATGGAAACTATTCCTCCCATGGACAATCCCAACAGGTTGAAGCTCTCTAATCCGTGGGCCGCAACGAAGGTTTTCAAATCTTCTACCATCTTTAGCGAACCATACTCGGAAGGTTGAGCCCACTGGGTTTCTCCGTGACCACGTTGGTCCAGTGCGAGGACACGATAACTGTCAGACATCCGCTCCGCGAACCAATCCCATGATCGGGCATGTCCGGTGTATCCATGCAGCAACACAAGATCTTCAGCATCTGGTTTGGTAGATCGCCAGTCCCGATAGTGAAATCTCAATCCATTCATTTCAATCAGTTTATCAGTGGTCTTTGGCACAAAGCAGCTCCATCAGTTTTATCTCCTGCATTGAAACAAATCATAGAGACAACAACCACTCTGTGTTTAATCCGGCAAGATAAGGAATACGCCAGGAAAAATTTGCGGCACCACCACATCGTGAGTTAGTGTAATCTGCTTGTTAAACAGATGATTAAGACATGGCAAGTGTAAAACCACTGACAGGATTAAAAATCCTCGATTTCTCCGCGGTCTATGCCGGACCTATCTGCACCCGCTTGCTGTCGGATTGCGGCGCGGAAGTCATCAAGATCGAACCTCCGATGGGTGGCGATGTTATCCGAGGACACAAAGGGTTCAGTCGAATATTTGCGCACTTCAATGCCGGTAAACAAAGTATAGCGATCGACCTGAACAAGTCGTCTGGGCAAGCACTGGCCTTGCAGCTGGCAGCGGATGCAGATGTGGTTATCGAAAATTATCGCCCCGGTGTCATGAAGCGTTTCGGGCTGGACTATGATTCCCTCAAACAGGATCATTCGGATCTCATCTATTGCTCGATCTCAGGATTCGGACAATCCGGTCCTTTTGTCCACCGGGCGGCTTATGCACCTATCGCACACGCCGCCAGTGGTTTTGACGTGGCCCACACCTCGTCCCAGGGTAATGCGGATGCCCGTCCGCCTGTCTGGGGAATTATGGTCGCAGACATGCTGACCGGCTCCTACGCTTTCGGCGCAATTCAGACAGCGCTGATCGGCCGTGAAAGAACGGGCAGGGGTGAGTACATCGATGTCACCATGATGGAGTCCATGATGATGTTGATTCCGGGTCAAATACAATCTGCCCAAGTCGAGAATCCACTTCCTGCCGGAGGTTTCCATCCGATCCAGGTAAAAGACGGATTCGTGATGGTTTGTATTGTTTCTGAAAAAAATCTGCGCTGTTTATGCGAAGCCATCAATCGACCCGACATGCTGGAGGATGAAAAATTCCAGCGCAGCAAGAGATGGCTTCACTACAAGGAATTTGTGGAGCAAATCGAATCCTGGTCCGAAAATTTAACAGCGAGCGAATGTGAGTCACGCTTGAACGATGCTGGTGTACCCTGCAGTATTTATAACTCGCCAGCAGACCTGTTTACCCATCCACAACTGGTGGAGAGAGGATCGTTCACAAAATTCGAGGACGCCACCAGTACGTTCTTCATACAAAACGCACCGTTCCAGTTTGCCAGCGTCGATATATCTACACCTCCGAGCGCGCCCCTGCTCGGTGAACATACCGATGAAGTATTGAAAACAAAGCTGAATCTGGATGCTGAACAAATTTCAGCTCTGCGCAAAGAGGCTGCAATCGGATAGATAATCATGATGAATCGGAACCCTGAACAATGACAGTCATCTATCAGATTACCGACACTCATGTTCCACTCGAAGCCGAGAATCCTGTTAAGACTAACTTTTTGATCTTAATGGATTATGTCCGCCAGAATCCCGCGGACCTGCTCGTTATCACCGGGGACCTGCCTGGCGAGGATGGCAACAAGCAAGTCTACCAGTGGATGAAGGCTCAACTGCCGCAGGATCAAAAAACCTACGTCATTCCCGGAAATCACGATGATGACGCCAACCTCTATGCAATATTCGGCAAAGATATTTGCGTAAACACCAGCTTCTTCCATACCCTGGCGCTTGATGAAATCGACCTGGTGTTTACCAATACCGGGTCAGGGAGATTTCCGCCGGATCAACTTAAATACCTGGAAAATGAGTCCATCAGGGACAAGTCTGTTGTGTTTACGCATTATCCAACCAAAAAGATATCCAATGGCTTTATGGACACAAACTATCCGTTGCAGGACATATGTGAGGCGGATGCTGTTCTCAGGCGAAGTAATATAGCGCATGTATTTTGCGGCCATTTCCACACTGAACACGAAACCCTGGGTGGCTATGAACTCCACGTGACCCCCTCCCCTGCATTTGAGGTCGCCCTGAATGAAGTAGAACTGAATCGCAGCCGCGGCAGAATTCCCCTCCGGAGAATTGAAATTGAGGGAACTTCAACCCGCTCAGAGGTTATCTATCTGGACGATTAACAATTCGCTGTTAACGCAGAAGCAACAGTTTGTTCCAGAGCCACCTGGAAGAGAAAGCAAACATGGTAAACAGCGTTAGCGGCACCAGAAGTAAAAAAGTCAGACGGAAGGTATAGTCTTCAGCCATTTTTTCAACACGCTTTTCAAGCGATCCAACATATTGGACAGCGATTTCTGTTGCCACATCTGGCGGTGTATTTTTTTTGAGAACAATGACATTGCGATTCACAATGACAATCGCATCTGTCAATGAACCATCTTTTAGTCGAAAAGACTGACCCGCTATTTTGTATGTCACTACATCGTCAATGTTCGACAGCTGTTCTGATTTTACCAACACCTTGAGAACGGAGCCTAGCAGGGATTCCGGAAGCTTACTTTCCATCGTACCGTACAAATGGGGCTGTTTGAGTGTCGGCCAATCCAGCGCAAAGATCGCGACGATAATTAACGTATACATGAATCCAAAGGTCAGAAATCCAGCCAGCCAGCTTTTCATTCTAATGCTCAATCCCGCATACCGTTATTTCTCCACCAGCATTACAGTCTCATCACTTTCAACCGTAGCCGAATAGTCCGGATTCAGCGAATAATTAACTTCGCCGTCTTTCCGTCCTCGAGTTACAAAATCCATGAGGCAAATCTGTTCCAGACGGTAATAGAGTTCCCGGTCCGGGATGAAGGAAAATTGCTCGTGCAGTTCAGCGATAGAGGCTTCCTTTTTCGATTCCATGTACTGCAGAATCTGCAACTGTGTACCGGTCAGCGTCTCGCGTATTTTCCACCAGTCTGTCTTTTGTTGCGGACTTTCTTCGACTGGCGCCGTCTTACCCTGCATCAGTTTTGCCAGGAAATAACCGAGGCACAGACCAACCAGTAATGCGACCCCCAACCCCAGATAATCGTCCATTTGGCCTCTCCTTCTTTTTCTTTCATACGCAAATACTGATGGGTACCATCTTACCATTTAGCGCGGATTCACCAGAAACTCGTCATTGACACAATTTTCAAGCCTGCCCGTATTTAAATATTTTAACGCAACAGTAATCCCTTTGGTCCGCATATCGTACAGGCTCTGGGGGGTATAGAAAGCGGAATGCGGTGTGATCAGGAGCCGGTCGCGTATCCACTCCTGCCCCTCGTGCCATGCACTGATCAGCGGTTTAGACAGGTTGGCAGGCTCTTCTGGCAGTACATCCAAACCTGCTCCTCCAATCTTTCCGGCCTTCATTGCATCATGCAGGGCATCGATATCAACCACTTCGCCCCTGGCGGCGTTGATCAATACCAGACCAGGTTTAGCATGGGACAACAAGTCGGCATTGATCATATCCCTGGTTTCCTTATTCAAGGGGACATGCAAGCTCACGATGTCAGACTCGGCAAACAGTTCCTCCAGGGTTTCAGAACGCCTGATACCAAGCGCAAGATCCGAACCATTGCTCTTATACGGGTCATAGAAGGTGACATCCATGCCAAATGCCTTGCACCGTAATGTCATGGCAGTCCCTATCCGGCCCAGGCCAACGATTCCTATTTTCGCTACCGACAACCTTAAAGCCAACGGATGATCCATGGGTTGCCAATGATCCTTCGGGTCCTGTCGAAGTCGGTTGTCATATCGATTGATTCCTTTCAGCAAACCTAACAAGAGCCCCATGGCGTGATCTGCAACGTCTTGCGTGCCATAGTCCGGCACGTGGCACAGCGGAATACCAAGCGCGCCGTATTTCTTTAGGTCGAGATTGTCGAATCCCACCTTGGGTGTTACGAAAATTCTGCAGTTTTCGATTTTGTCCGTATCTTCAGCCGCCAACGGATCAAGGGTGCTAATCAAGGCATCAGCCATCGCCCATTGCTCGTCGGTAACTTCCCCTGGATTTCGTACAAAGATGCAATCAACCTCGCTACCTGCTGCTTGCCTCTCGATCTCATGGTCATCCGGCCAGCGGGTATGCGGCCACAAAAGTTTAATAGACATCTTGTAATTACTTTTTTGAAAAAACCCATTCTATTGATATGGACATGGCTGGTCTAGCGAGACTCTTTTCGGAACCACTGGCTAGGGAGTGTCAGCAGAGGTACTTGAAACAACCAGCAGAACGAAGTGATTAGACGCAATAAAGAGCATCCATATCAGGGCGATAATGAAAATCTGAAAAGTCCAGGGAATAAGGCCAATGACTGAGCTGAACAACGCCAGGATCATCGCAATACCGCCGAAGACAGTGAACTTCTGGAAGTGGGAAAGGGCAAATCTGTTGAACACCGCACTTCTGATAAAGAAAGTAACATTCAACGACATGACAGTACCCAGGATAGCCGACGATACCCGCCAGACATGGTCGGGCTCAGTAATGATAAATTCAACCACAAGGGGCAGGAAGCTGCAGAACATCGCCACCAGACTGGCTCGCAACATCGAGATCAATCGAACCCTCTCCTCCTCCGGCCGGCTGTCGACCCGCTTGCCAAATACCATCACGATGCCGCTGAAACCCGTCAAAGCAATCGCTATTTCAGCAATGGTTTATAAGGTTTCCTGGTGCTCCAGCACCTACTTTGAACTTTTTTGCACGACGCGCAATCTTAACTCGGAACTGGAAAAGTTGTGCGGGCGACGATTGAAATAGCATTTATCCAGGGTTTCTTCACGGCCAGTGAATGGCTGATCACGGTACTCATCTCCCAGAATTCGGACGTCCCAGTCGAGGGACCTTAATATCTCCATGACATCTTCTTCAGTATCGTAAACGATGATTTCATCAACATATTTACACGCGGTCACCTGGATCTGACGCTCAACAATACTCTGCACCGGTGCGTTCTTTTCATTGCGGTCTATAGACGGATCGGTCTGGATACAAACGACCAGGTGATCACAAATAGTTTTTGCTTCCTGCAACATCAAAATGTGACCCGCATGAAAAAGATCAAATGCGCCGAACGTAACGCCTACCTTTGCCATTCGCAATGACTCCGATTACGAGGAGGGAAGACTATCTTAAAACACTTAGGGTCCCGGCAACCAGTGCTAATTTTTTATAAAACCACCATCTGACCCTGCAGGCAGTAACCGCAGCACATCGGATTTATCCAACACGCTGATTTCGATGGTTTTGGTTGAACTGGATCGACCACCAACAACAGAGACAGACCCAGTAGATAACCCCAACACTTCTGCAAAAAGCTCCTCAACGGCCTTGTTGGCACGCCCTTTCTCCGGTGGTGCCGTGACTTTGACCTTCAGTACTTGTCCTAACCATCCAACAATGGCGTCCCGGGAGGACGAGGGAATAACTTTTAGTTTCAATCGAACGGGTTTCGTCATACTGGAGTATCAAATATCAGCGCCGATTCTCGCCAATCAGATGTTTCCACAAGCAATAACCACCATGTTGTATTTCTGTTAGCCAGGGGCACACTCATCGGTGCATAATGTCCGTAAATTTCAACAGGTTCAAGATAAATGCCCCCTGTCCAGTACATCCAGCGAACACGGAAAACTTACGAACAATTAGGTTATCCACCTTACCGCTGGTTCCATGCCGATTCACCACCCGCATTTACAAAGGTATCAAAGCCGTTGGCGGACAGTCGCCTGGGTATGATTTCCACCGCCGGTACCTATATTCAAGGTCAGGTGGCTTATTACTATCAGGATGACACCAGCATACGCACTATTCCAAACGATACGCCGGTTGAGAAAATTCGCTTCTCACACATTACGGAAAACTACCTGGCTGAAGCTCGGAAGGACCCAGGGACTGTTTTCCCGCTAGAAAGTTTACGGCAGTTGCAGCAGGACGGTGTCATTGGTGAAATTGCGGAAAATTACTATTCCTGTATGGGAGGAATTTATTCCCAGAATCGCGTAAAGCAGGAGCTGATCCCAAACCTGCAGGAGGTAATCCAGAAACAGAAACTTGATCTGTTACTGCTCGTCCCATTGTGACCCGTCTGTCACCAGACCGTGAGTCTGCTCGCACGACATTTCGAATCCATGGGCGTTCCAACGCTCATCATGGGCAGCGCACTGGATATCCTTGAAGCAGGCAAACCGCCCAGGGTGCAATTCCTGGACTTCCCTCTGGGATTCGAGACCGGACCTTTCCAGGACAAGCAGACCCAGCTGGAAGTGGTCAGGCGAGGCCTGGCGGGATTTGAATCTTTTACAGAACCCGGTATCAAGCCACTGCCTTTTTCCTGGGATGAGGGGTGGGAACTGGTCAATCATCGGGAAAGAAATGCCCGAAGTGACGACACCCGCTCCCCACGAAATACCGAGCCCCAGTACCAGACAGAGGAAGATCGGCTGTTAGCAGAGCAACATACATGAATAATTTCCCACTAAAATCTACTTTATTTAGTTAATTCATCTATGTTTCCCACTTATCGATATATTTTCAGAATATCACGGACAATTTCCATTTTTATCGTAATGTGGGGAAATTATACTAAATTGTAGCGCCATTGTGTTAGAACGGGCACCTTTCTCCCTGTTTGCTCGGTATGAGTTCATCCCGAGTACTTGTGAGTAGGGACATTTGCCGCAGGCTGAGTAACCCGCCCTTCCAATGTTCGATTTTTTCGAGTGAGCAGGTTCTGTGTTTTAATGACAAATGAAAGAGAAATTTCATCCGGTATGCCCTCGCTCGCGATTCTAATTCCCCTACTGTTCCTGTCAGGTTCCCTTGTCGCTGAGACTGACTTGCCAGGCTGTCAGTACGAGTTTGAACCTGCACCCGGCGGATACCTTTTCGTTGCAGCCGATGAGCAACAGTTCGAGATTCCCAAACGTTCAAAGTTCGGACAGGTTCACTACACGCGATTGCAGATATTCGATGAATCAGACCCCCGCGAGAACAATTGGGTCTATCGCTGGGCAAACCGGTTTCACGTCACCACCAGGGAAGATGTTATCTCGAACCAGGTACTGATCAGCAGTGGAGAAAGCTATGACACCAGGCTGATTGAAGAAACTGCCCGGTTGCTCAGGAGACGGAAATATTTGTATGACGCCGATGTCCGCCCGGTCAATTTCTGCAGCAACAGGGTTGATATTGAAGTCATCACCAGGGATATCTGGTCATTTACACCAGATGCCTCATTCAAACGATCCGGCGGCGAAAACACCTATCGTTTCAGCATCAGGGAAACCAACATTTTAGGTTCTGGGCAGGAAATCGCGTTTGTCTCGAAGAAAGACCTTGACCGGGAAACAACCCAGTTCGCTTATAAAAACAATAATTTAATGGGCAGCCGAATTGCCGGAAGAATTGTCTACTCGGACAGCGATGATGGTTCAGACCAACTCGTTTTCGTGCACTTGCCGTTTTACGCCCTGGATTCCAGGCGAGCCTGGGGGATCCGATTGAACAGGTTCAAGCAAACCGACCCGCAGTTTTTTCACGCAAATGAAGTCACTGAAGTGACCCACGAAGGTGAAGACTACAGGTTCAGCTATGGATTTTCACAGGGATTGAAAGATGGTGTCGCCCGGCGCTGGACCCTCGGCTACCACTATCGTGATGACAGGTTCGGTACCGGTAATGAACTCCCGCCACCCGCAGATTTCCCAATAAGTAAACGTCTCTCCTATCCATTTGTTGAGTACGGGGCCGTCGTGGACGACTACACCACCATAGTTAATTTCGATCAGATCCACCGCACGGAAGATCTGCACCTTGGCCACACTCTTATCGCCAGCCTGGGTTACGCCGCATCTGCATTGGGATCGGATAAGGATCGAATCGTCCTGCAGGGACAATATGATGACACCATTATCTACAACGGCAATGTTTTGTGGCGGCACAAACTGGAATGGAGCGGATTGTGGAACCTGGATACGGATAGTTCAGAAGATGTCGTCATCAGTTACTCGACTCGCTACTTTCGAAATCAAACCAGGCATCGATCTTTCTTCGCCAGCTTCAATTTTGTCTATACAAAAAACCTGAACACGCATCGGCAAGTCGTATTTGGTGGCGCCACCGGCGCAAGGGCATTCGACAACCGGCTTCAGACGGGTGACCGGAGGATCATACTGACCCTGGAAGAACGTATGTATACGGATATTCACCTGCTCAATCTGGTTCGACTGGGTTGGGCTTTATTTTTCGATGTTGGCAGGGCCTGGGAGCCCGGGGTTGAGGCAGGATTTGAAGACGATTATCTCGTCAACGTCGGCTTCGGTCTCAGGCTGGCTTCCACTAAGGCCGATGCGGGGCGTGTCATCCATATCGACATTGCCTTCCCCCTGACCAACCGGGATAACCCCGCTGTTAACAGCAGCGAGATCTCCATCAACATAAAAAACGCATTCTAGGGAAGGTCTGATTAGGAGGTTATTTTCATCAGAACTGTTCTTCAAGAGAAGGAAGAGCTGCGCGCAGAAAATTTGTTAACATGCGCTGAGTTAACAAATTTTGAGGTCGACTCCGATACGGTTATGGCGAAAATCGTGGTCTGGCATACCGACCCTAACCAGAAGTTCCCTAACCAATCTATGGAGTCATATTATGGGAAATCTGTTCGATTTAAGTGGTCGCGTTGCACTGATCACGGGAGGTAATGGTGGAATCGGACTCGGTATGGCGACAGGTTTGGCACAACATGGTTGTGATATCTGCATCTGGGGAACTAACGAGGAAAAAAACGCCGCTGCACTCGAAGCACTCAGTTTCCATGGCACCAAAGTGACTGCCCTGAAGTGCGATGTTTCGAACCAACAGGAGGTAGAAGATTGTTTCGCCGAAACAATAAAAAACCACGGCAGGGTGGATGGCTGCTTTGCCAATGCTGGAATAGGATCACGTGGTAATCAATTCGATGATATCGAAAAGGAGGAGTGGGACCGGATCATTCAGGTAAACCTGAACGGTGTCTTCTACACCTTCAAATGCGCGGCAAAACACATGCGCGAGCGGGCGGCCAATGATGACGCGTTTGGCCGGTTGATCGGTACCGCAAGCCTGGCGGCGATCTCCGGCCAGGCTCGTGGTCAACACTATGCGGCAACCAAAGGCGGCCTCGTTTCAATGATCAAGGCGCTGGCAGTCGAATACGCGAGATACGGCGTCACCGCACACACCATATTGCCTGGCTGGATTGAAACAGCAATGACGGCGGGCGCCTTCAGCTGGGATAAGTTTGTCGACAATGTAATGCCCCGGATACCCATGAGACGCTGGGGCCAACCCCAGGATTTCGCCGCCATCGCCGTCTATATAATGAGTGATGCCAGCGCTTATCACACAAGTGAAAACTTCATTATCGACGGTGGCTATTCCGTTTTTTAGGGTATACCGATGGTCCAGGCCTTTGAAGGAATTCGTATAATCGACTTTACCCAGGTCCTGGCTGGACCGTTTGGCGTGATGCAACTGGCACTCCTGGGTGCAGACGTCATCAAGGTAGAGCAGCCGGGCACGGGCGATCAAACCCGTGGATTGATGAATAGTGAAAAAAATCCCGGCATGTCGCCTTCTTTTATGGCCATGAACCTGAATAAAAAAAGCATCACACTGAATCTCAAATCAAAGGATGCGGTCGAGATCGTTAAAAAGCTGGTGGCGAGCGCAGATGTCGTCGTTGAAAATTTCAAGGCAGGGACCATGGAAAGAATGGGTCTTGGTTATGACGACCTGAGAAAGATCAAACAGGATCTGATCTATTGTTCTGTAACAGGATATGGACAAACGGGTCCGAAAGCCGGGGAGGCTGCTTATGATGGGGCTATCCAGGCCTCATCCGGGATGATGTCGCAAACCGGTTACCCTGAAACAGGGCCCACCCGGACGGGGTTTATGCCAGTCGATATGGCGACGGCCCTCAATACGGCTTTTGCCATCTCTGCTTCCCTGCATCGAAAAGCGAAAACCGGCGCAGGACAAAGAATAGACCTGGCGATGATGGACACGGCCATTGTTGTTCAAGCTGCGCAATACAGTAACTACCTGAACCAGGGTAATCTTTTAGGATTGCTGGGCAACGCGTCACCAACGGGACAACCTACTGCAAATGTTTTTCCGACCCAGGACGGATTCATCCAGGTAACGGCACTACGGCAGCCTCAGGTCGAGAAACTGTTCACACTGCTCGGGAAAAAGGACGATTTCGAAAAACCGGAATTCAGTACGCCCAACGCGCGAGTCAAAAATACTCCGCGGGTGTTTGAACTACTGAGTGAGGCATTAAAAGAGAATACAACCGCTCACTGGATGCAGCTACTCGCCGGCGCCGGTATCCCTGTCGCAGAAATCAGGGAACTCCCAGAAGTTGTCCGGGATCCTCAATTTAAATATCGCGGCGTATTTGAAACCATACCGTCACCGACAAATGCTGATGAAACGGTAACCCTGGTCAAGGCCGGTTATATCACCGATGAAGATGGCCCGGAGGTGCACGCCGGACCGCCTGCATTAGGTGAACACACGAGAGAAATTCTCACATTTCTGGGATACGATGCCGAGACAATTGCAGCATTCGAAGCTAGAGGGGTGATTTGATTCATCGCCAGGACAGGTCTACCCGGTTTTGATGAGGCACAAACCAATGTTCAGTCATGTCAACAACGCAGTTTTTGCAGCATGAAGGTATTATTACTCGACGTCGATGGTGTGCTCCAATTCCACGACAAACTCCTGGCGGAGAAGTTTGAACGTGAATTTATCTGGAAAACGAAGCACAGCGAGTTTCTCAAGGACCTGTTTTCAGATCCCGAATATCTTTTAACACAGACCGGAGAAGCTGATTTCCTCCATGTCGCCGATCGAATCCTATCGCGACATGTGGAGGATCTCAGTGCAGACAAATACCTCGATATCTGGCTGAACGGCAATGTACATCAAAACAAAGCACTACTCGATCTGCTGCCTGAACTCCCGATCGCCTACCTTGCAACAAACCAGGATCGGCATCGAGGCAAATTCATCGAAGCGCTGTACGCTCCCTACTTCGAGGGTACCTTCGTTTCCTACAAGATGGGCGTACGCAAACCGTCAAATGCCTATTTTGAAATGATCCTGCAGCAACTGAAGGTAGACCCGAAAGAATGCACTTTCGTCGACGACAACCAGCCAAATGTTGACGCCGGAGAAGCCGCGGGTATCCGAAGCATTCTGTTTGAATCCAATGAACAGTTGTTCGCCGAGTTCGAGTCTATCGGAATTCTTTCAACCAAGGTCTAGACATCAAAACCGGCAACCAGCATAACGAGCATCTCCCTCGAGAGTTCGATACACTTCGCCGGTCACAAGCAACCCGGATCGGTAATGCCGCTTAGTACCCAGATCGTTGGCCAGCAAACACAATCGTTCAAACATACGATCGATGCCAGATGGACCATGGCGTATGCATCCGGGATCAAGGATACAGCCACTTGCTATATGGATACCGAAAATCGACCTGACGTCATCGCACATCCTGTTTTTTCTGTGTGCTTGGAATGGCCCGTTATACTCGATGCCCGCAATCTAAAAAGCGCGGTGACTGTAACCACCAACGAAGCGACACGTGGAGTACATGCATCCCACGATCTGCACATTCTGAAACCCATCCGGGCTGGAGATACACTGACAACCCGGGCAACTATTATCGGCATCGAGAAGATCAAGCCTGGCGCGGCCCAGTACTTTCGTCTGGATACCCACAATCAACACGATGAACTGGTCACCAGAACCTATCAATTGAGTATTTCCCGTGATGTAGACGTCATTGGCGATCGAAATTTCGTTGAAGACCCCCCGTCCTGGCCGGATTTTTCTGACATCGAAGTGCTAGACAGAATCGATATATGCGTTGGCAAAGGTGCGGCAAATATTTATACCGAAACGGCACGCATTTTTAATCCCATACACAGCGATCGTGCCGTCGCATTAGCGGCGGGTCTTCCGGATATCATTTTGCATGGTACGGCGACGCTCGCGCTCGCAATTTCACAAATCGTGCATCACTATGCCGACGGAAAACCAGAAAAAATAAAACGCCTGGGTGGCCGATTTAATGCGATGGTGTTAATGCCTTCGACCCTGACGTTGGTGGTCCACCAGAAAACCAGAACTGGGATTTCCTACACCCTTGTCACAGAGACAGGACAAAAAGCAATCTCTCGCGGATTCGTTTGCTGGTAAAAGATGATGAAAGCGGATCTGGAGCAGGTTGGATTGGACGCCCTGGACAGGTTTCTCAACACCTGGAACGCCCGTGACCCCGGGCTCTGGGCGGCGTCCCTGAACTACCCTCACGTTCGCCCTTCGCCTTTCGGCGCTATTGTAGTTGCAAAAGATGCTGCCGAATATGCAGCAAGAGTCAATTTTGACCGGGTGATTGAAACCGGCTGGGATCACAGTGAATGGGATTACCGGCAGGTCATTCACACTTCGCCAGAGAAGATTCATGTGGCTGGGCAATGGAGCAGGTACAACGTCGAGGGAAAGGTGATTCACACCAACCCCGTCGTCTATATTGTGACCCTCGTTGACGGCTCCTGGGGAATCCAGTCCAGATTCGGCGCTGACTACGCTGACGATGATGACGACACAGCAGGATTGGAAACTCGCGCCTTTAAGCTGATTGACGATTTCATCAACCATCTAAATAACAACAATGTTAAGGCCTGCTCCGAATTACTTAATTACCCGCACTATGGCATCGGTGTTGGTCAATTACGTGAACACCTGGACCCAGATCAGTTCACTACCACCCTCAGCCGGATGACGGTCGATTCTCTTCTGGCACTGCAAACAGGAAAACAAAGCCTGAACGCAGGACTGGATATAACAATGCAGGATGACTCCGGCAGTCAGGCTCTCCAGGCTGTCGTAAATATCACGGTCCGAGATGATCATCTCGGCATACAAGGCTGGTCAATTCTGAAGCCTGAT
>JACZXW010000002.1 GCA_022571415.1 Pseudomonadota bacterium | reverse complement strand
TGCAAGTGCCGTTTACGCCATCGTCAACTATCTTTAGAGGGCCTATTAGTCATCCTCCTCGCGGTAGTTATCATGACAACCCTTGCAGGCCTGCCCCAGTGATTTCATTGCGGGACCGATTTCGCTCATGTCGCCGCCTTCCGCCGCTGTCGCTATACCCTTTGCTGCTTTAACAAACTTCTCCACCGCCATCTTGAATTCGTCGGGTTGTTCCCAGATAGCAGGAAGTGCTTCTGATTGATGGACTCCGCTGCCTTCCGGAAATACGTGGGGTACAATTTCAGCCAGATCAGCCATGCCTCTGGCATGAAACTTGAGGTTTTCGAAATGTACCCGGCCTCTCAATATAGCAGCCAACGATGACATCTGACCGCCAACCGTTCGCATCACACCTTCGCGATATTTGTATTCTGCGTTTCCATCTGCCAGAGCATGATGACCGATGAGCAGGGTTAAGACGACTGCTAGAATTGATTTCATGATTTCTCCTTTTTAACTACAAAGCCGGGTCCGGTTCAGACTGAAACGTCGCGCGACCCGATCTGGGCGACCTGTCTCTATCGCCGGGGCAACGATGGGGAGCATAGCCAATCTGCCTGACACTTTCACTAGTCCTGCCTAATTGATCCGCCATTGTGCTCTCGGGTCTCGATTGACCTGTTCTGTCCACCACAGTATCGTAAACCTTCCGTATTGAAGCAAAGACCATGGCTGCAAAAAAAAGTTTCCCTTTTGAAGAATCCATCTCCAGGCTGGAAGCATTGGTTGAACGCATGGAAGATGGCAACCTTTCCCTTGAAGAATCACTCAAAACTTTTGAGGAAGGCATTAAACTCACTCGGCAATGCCAGCAAGCCCTGAAGACCGCGGAACAAAAGGTGAAGTTGCTGATTGAGAAAAACAGCAGCGTGGAAGAAATACCTTTTACCCCGGAACCTGCGGATGATTGATGATTTTGAACCCTTCAGGGAAAGGGTGATCCAGCAGCTGGAGATAATCCTCAATCACACCGACGCACCCAGCCCCCTTATTGAAGCAATGCGCTATGGCGTCCTTAGTGGCGGTAAGCGAATTCGACCTATCCTGGTTTACCTTTCCTGCAAAGCCTTAGGCGCCGATCTGTCGCTGGCAGATAAACCTGCCTGCGCGATAGAACTTATCCATGCTTACTCACTCATCCACGATGACTTACCGGCGATGGATAATGATGACCTGCGGCGAGGTGAACCCGCATGCCATATTAAATTTGGCGAGGCAACAGCTATTCTCGCCGGTGACGCGTTGCAGACTCTCGCATTCGAAATTCTCGCCAACGACCATCAGCTGACCGCAGAAACCAGGCTCTCACTTATCACTGAACTCGCCGCTGCAACAGGCGCCAGCGGCATGGTGGCGGGCCAGATTATCGACCTTGGCGCAGAAAACAGGTTTATTGATGCGGTGGGCCTGGAGAATATGCATCGCCGAAAAACCGGAGACCTCATCAGCACCTGCCTGATATTCGGCGCCATTCTCTCTGCCGCCGATACGGAGGTGAAAGACGCAATGCTGCAATTTGGCCAGGCCCTGGGCCTGGCATTCCAGATCAAGGACGATATTCTTGATGTGACCGGAGACGAGCGTGCCATCGGCAAACCCGTGGGTTCCGATGTCGGCAACGAGAAAACAACATTTGTTTCCGTGTACGGTCTTGATGAAGCTACCTGCAAGCTCGATCAGTTGTTAGGTGAAGCCACGGCTGCACTGGTACCACTTGGCAGTAACGCCGCGCCCTTGAATGAGTTGGCCCGATTTATCATCACCCGGGACCACTAGCCCTGGAGTAACACGCCAGAATGGCGTTCAGACTAGCCAAATAGTGTAGAATCTCGCCTCCGCAAGGCACAAAACCCTGGATAGAGCCACGATTTCGATGCTTGAACATATCCCTACCGATAGACCTGCGACACCGATGCTCGATTCGGTGGACTTTCCCGCAGATCTGAGAAAGCTGCCCGAAAATGAACTTGAAACACTTGCTGATGAATTACGCCAGTTTCTACTCTATACCGTGGGTAAAACTGGCGGTCATTTCGGCGCAGGCCTGGGTGTTGTTGAGCTAACCATTGCCCTGCATTACGTTTTCGATACGCCCACAGACCGGCTCGTCTGGGATGTCGGCCACCAGACCTACCCACACAAAATACTGACTGGTCGGCGAGAACAGATGCATAGTCTACGCAAACCAGATGGCATTGCGCCTTTCCCGGTGAGGAAAGAAAGCGAATATGACACGTTCGGCGTAGGCCATTCATCGACCTCCATCAGCGCGGCCCTGGGTATGGCGGTAGCCGGTCGACTCCAGGATAAAAAGCGGCGCACGGTCGCCATCATCGGCGATGGTGCGATGACAGCCGGTATCGCATTTGAAGCCTTGAACCATGTCGCAGACACTGATGCTGACCTGCTCGTGATCCTGAACGACAATGCCATGTCGATTTCAGAAAATGTCGGTGGCCTGGCAAAATACTTCGCTCGAATACTGTCCAGCCGCCTGTACCTGACCATGCGCGAAGGTAGCAAGAAGATACTCAGCCGCATTCCCCATGCCTGGGAGCTGGCGAAAAGAACGGAAGAACATATGAAAGGGATGATAGTGCCCGGTACCCTTTTCGATGAACTAGGATTGAACTACATGGGCCCGATCGACGGTCACGACGTGAAATCCCTGGTCCACACGCTGCAGAACATCAAGGATCTCAAGGGGCCGCAATTCCTGCATATCGTGACGCAGAAGGGAAAGGGTTATGGTCCTGCCGAGGACTCGCCGGTAGGCACCCACTCCCTGTCAAAAATCGAAAAGCTTCCTATTACACCGGTTTCACCTAAACTTCCCAGCTACTCGAATATATTTGGCCGCTGGTTGTGTGACATGGCAGAGCAGGATCCAAGGCTCGTCGGTATCACGCCGGCCATGAGGGAAGGCTCCGACCTGATCGAATTTTCAGAACGATTCCCGGATCGCTATTTCGATGTAGCCATTTCCGAACAACATGCAGTGACCCTGTCCGCCGGCCTTGCCTGCGAGGGTGTTAAACCGGTTGTAGCCATCTACTCCACCTTCCTGCAGCGGGCATATGATCAACTGATCCATGATGTCGCAATACAAAATCTGGATGTCCTGTTTGCCATCGACCGGGCCGGGTTGCTGGAAGACGGACCCACTCATTCCGGCGTGTTCGATCTTTCCTATCTTCGTTGCATCCCAAATATGCTGGTCATGACACCTTCAGACGAGAACGAAACCAGACAAATGCTAACCACGGGTTATCTCCACCCGGGTCCTGCGGCGGTCCGTTATCCCAGGGGATCCGGTCCCGGTGCGACCACCAGCAATGAGATGCTCCAGCTCGAGATCGGCAAGGCGAAATTAATACGCGAAGGCCAGGGTGTGGCCATCCTGTCCTTCGGTTCCGTGCTCGGTGCGGCGGCCATTGTTGCAGACAGCCTCGACGCGAGCCTGGTTGACATGCGTTTTGTCAAACCGATGGACGAAGATATGATCAGAAAAATGGCCATCAACCACGATTTGCTGGTAACGGTCGAGGAAAATTCAGTGATGGCAGGTGCCGGTTCTGCCATCAACGAATATCTTGCCCGTGCGGATTTAAGTACCCCGACGTTGAACCTCGGCGTTCCCGATAACTTCATTCACCAGGACAAACCTGACAATATGCTTGCATTTTGCGGGTTGGACAGCGTTGGAATCTTGCAGTCCATCAAAACCCGGCTGAACATTGTCAGCGCCGTAGCAAAAATTAACCTCTAACTCCCCCGTTAGTCCTTGCTAAAGAGGTGTCCTAATTTACCGGCTTTGGTCGCAAGATAACGTGCATTGTGATCATTTCTTCCAGTTTCCAGGGGTATTCTTTCGACTATCTCAATTCCCAGTTTAGTCAGGGCATTCACCTTTACCGGATTATTGGTCATCAGGCGAATTTTGGAAATTTGCAGATGCGCAAACATATTCTTGCACATCGTATAGTCACGCAGATCTGCATCGAAGCCCAATCTCTCATTTGCTTCTACCGTATCCGCTCCCTGGTCCTGCAGTTCATATGCCCGCACTTTATTAATGAGACCGATGCCTCTTCCTTCTTGCCGCAAATACAAAATCACGCCGTTTCCTTCATCTGCAATTCTCTGCATCGCTGTCTGTAGTTGTGCGCCACAGTCACAGCGAATGCTGAACAGGCAGTCCCCGGTAAGACATTCAGAATGGACCCGGCAAAGTACACTATCGATAACGGCAACATCGCCAAGTACGAGCGCAACATGCTCCTGGCCCGTATCAGGGTCTTCGAATCCATGCAGGCCGAACTCGCCGAATGGGGTGGGTAGTCGACACGAGGCGACATATTGGACTGTCATTACCGCTCCATACCAGACATTTACTGTGTTCCAAGAAGAGGACGTATTTTATCAGGACTCAGGCCTGACTTGTATTACCGCTAAAATTGGCTGGTCAGTACCATAAGACCCGCATTTTTCTGGATCTCGATATTCTTTAAAAAAGACATGCCAAGAAGAATCTCTTTTGGAAATTCACCCTCAAGCACCGCTCCCTGCACATTAGTTACTTTGATTTCTCCCACCTGAACCACGTCCAGGATGACTTCCCTGGAAACGACCGTGCCACCCGCGGTGGTGGCAGTCATTTTTTTACCGCCGGAGAAATCAATCCCGAGGCTTTTTGCCACCGCTGAATTCATTGCAACAATATTTGCACCAGTATCAATAAGAAAGCGCGCGGGTCTGCCATTGATACTACCCATCGCAATAAATTGTCCCTGGTTATTGATCTGAACTGATAGGGTGACAACATCAGGTTTTTGAAAACTAGAGCTGATTCGATCACTGAGGAGCATGATGGTACGAATTCCCTGATATTCTATTGTTGCGTCGCGACTGCTGGCGTTAACAAGCAGAACTCCTTCAGGAGAAGTCTGCCCGTTTTTCAGGAGCAGCGCTTTACCATCGATGCGCAACATGGCGGCTTTGGAAAATAGTGCGACCACTTCAATGTCCAATTTTTCAGCCACGGAAAACTGAGACACCAATAACATTATCAACAAAACCAATCCGCCCGGCACCGATCCTGTCATAGTGCAACCCCTATCAGGTAAGCCGTCGCCTGCAACACCAGCAAACTATATAAACCTGCTGCGACATCATCCATCATTATTCCCAATCCGCCCGTCAATTCTCGATCGAGAAAGCTGACCGGCCAGGGCTTCAGAATATCAAAAATCCGAAAGAGCAGAAACCCGGCGATCAGCCAATACCAACCGTCCGGTAACATAAAAAGTGCGATCATAAGTCCGACAAATTCATCCCAGACGATAGCAGCCGGATCCTTAACCTCCATGTCCCGGGCAACCCAGCCACATAACAGCACCCCGATACCGAGTGCAGCCATAACAATTCCTGCGTAAATCCATGGCTGTAGACCGGCCAATATAAAATATAACGGAATGGCAGCAACCGTACCAGCCGTCCCTGGTGCTTTTGGAGATAACCCACTGCCGAACCCAAAAGCAATAAAGTAAAGCGGGTGAGTAAAAACCTTCTTATTCGGCGTTCGCATCCTATGCATTCATTTTGAAGAGTAAAAAGCCTTCAGCGGTTCCTGAAAATCAAAAGTGCTGGTATCCCTTTTTTACCAGGTCCAGTGTATCGACACCATCACCCAGTAACCGGATCCCTTTCTTCTTTACGATACAACCAATTCTCGTGATAATAACGCCTGTGGACTGCGCAAGGTTTTCAACTTTACCCTGGTTTGAAGTACAAGCACAAAAACACAACTCGTAGTCATCCCCTGCCGTTAACGCCAACGATAATGCCTTGTCGCGAGTGGTAAATTCAAGCATTTCGGATGAAATGGGTATTTTCCCAATGTCAATTTCTGCCCCCACAGCACTGCTTTCCAGCATATGAGCAAGATCAGCGAACAGGCCGTCAGAGACATCGATGGCGGCACTGGCGAGCGTACGCAGGCCTTCACCCAATCCGATTCTAGGCTGCGGCGACTGATAAGCTTTGAGCAACGAACCAAACCTTTTATCCGCCCTACCCAACAGCATCAATCCGGCGCCAGCTTCTCCCGGATAACCCGTGACATACACATCGTCGCCAACACTCGCACCACTGCGCCTGATCGCCTGCCCAGGGCGCGTTAATCCCATGACCGTTATCGTCAGGGACATGGAGCCCCGGGTTAGATCGCCGCCAACCAGGGGAATTTCGAACTCAATTGACAGCCTCGAAAGTTCTTCCGAAAAGGCAGAGAGCCAGGTGTGATCAACCCTTGGCATCGTCAGTGCGCCAGTAAATGTATAGGGTGTGGCACCCATCGCGGCGAGGTCACTGAGCGCGGCGGTAAAAGCACGCCTGGCGACGACGTCGCCGTCAGCGCCTGCAGGGAAATGAATCCCTGAAACCAGGGTGTCCGTGGACAGACATAACTCAAAGCCAGCGGGAACCGATAGGACCGCACAATCATCACCTGGCCCCAGGACAATCGAATCAGATTGCCAACCAATCCTGGCAAAATATTTATCGATAATCGAAAACTCGTCATCAGCCATGGGGGATCCCCTGATGAGTTAGATCTAGTCTGGAGAGTCAATCTGGCGGTACTGTTTTGCCAGTTGATCCAATATTGAATTCACATACTTGAAGCTACCGCTCGCACCAAACAACTTCGCCAGTTCAACCCCTTCATCAATCACTACCTTATAGGGAACATCGATTCTTTCCATCAGCTCGAAACCACCGATGAGCAAAATCGCTTTCTCCACCGGATCTATTTCCTTTAGATCACGATCAAGTTTTGGTTTGATAGCTTCCAGCAAAATTTCCTGTTGAGACGCGATTCCCGACAGGAGTTCATGAAAATAAGTGGTGTCAACACGCTTCATATCATGATCACACAGGAATTGCTGTTCAACTACAGAGGCTGAATCTCCGGTGAATTGCATTTGATAAAGCGCCTGGAGTGTAAATCTTCGTGCTTTCCTTCTCGCTGCAGCAACAGATTTCATTCAAGGTTTCTAATCAAGCTGGCCATTTCCAAGGCTGTCATGGCAGCATCCGAACCCTTGTTGCCAGCCTTGGTCCCCGATCGTTCAATGGCCTGATCAATGGTGTCAGTAGTCAGTACGCCAAAAGCGATGGGTATCAGGGTATCAATTGACACACGGGACAAGCCACTGGCACATTCACCTGCAACATAGTCAAAATGTGGCGTCGCACCACGGATGACCGCACCGAGCGCTATTATCACGTCACAGTCTTTCTTCAACGCTACTTTTTTCGCGATGAGTGGTAATTCGAATGCGCCCGGAACACGCACCACTGTTATATTGTTAGCTGAAACGCCATGTCGTTTGAGCGTGTCTGTGGCGCCGGACAGCAACCCCTCAACGACGAAACCGTTAAAGCGTGCGACTAGAATCGTAAATCTTGCCGTATTGGCAGAAAAGTCGCCTTCAATTACCCTGGTCATGACTCTATCCTGGTCTGGTTTGGAACAGCGGTGATCCTGATATCATCACCGATGAATCGAAAATCTGTAATCTTCATATCAAAAAGGTCGCCCATAGTATCAATTTCTGGCAGATTGAGTAATGACCTTGCGTTAGAACCCATAATTCTGGGCGCCATATAAATAACCAGCTCATCGCACAAACCTTGCTCTATCAGCTTTCCCCCAAGGGTCCCGCCGCACTCAAAGAGAACCTCATTGCAATTTTCAAGCGCAAGTTGTTGCAGGAGACTGCGCAGACAGATTCGTTTCCGGTCATCGCCTTCTATCTCAAGCAATCGGCAATTAAAGGATTTATCCGCCGCCATGCCGGGAATACAGACCAGCACATTGTCCGGATTGTTCACCACCGAGGCTTCGGCATTGACTCGCAGTGCCGGATCAAGGATATAGACCGGTCGCTTCCTTGCTGCAGCGAGCTCACTATGCTCAGCATCCAATTCATTTTGTCGCACGGTCATATTTGGATCGTCATCAATCACTGTCTGCACACCGGTGACAATGGCCGAACTTCGCGCACGAAGCTTTTGTACATCGCGACGCGCCTCCTCGCCGGTTATCCATTGACTATCACCGTTAGCCAGTGCGGTTTTGCCGTCAAGGCTCATCGCAAGCTTGAGCCGAACGTACGGCAAACCAGTTTCATGGCGTTTTACGTGCCCCGGATTCAGCAGTCTTGCCGACGATTCCAATAAGGGGGTGGAGACCTCAACTCCTGCTTCCGTCAGGATCTGGAAACCTGCTCCTGCGTTCTTTTCGTGAGGATCCATCATGGCCGCGACCACACGATTCACACCCGCTTCAATCAGGGCTCTGGCGCAAGACGGCGTCCTTCCATGAAAACTGCATGGCTCCAGCGTGACATAAGCCGTGGCTCCCTGAGCCGCATCCCCGGCCTGCGCGATAGCGATTGCTTCCGCATGGCCTTCTCCTGCGGTCAGATGATAGCCCTGGCCGACAACATGATTGTCTTTAACGATGATACAGCCGACTCTCGGGTTTGGATCGGTCGTATACAATCCCTTTTCCGCCAGACGAATGGCCCTGGCCATGAAGTCGCTGTCATCCGTCATTGACTAATCCTTCTTTGCATCCTTGTCCATTCGCTCAATCTCCTCTCTAAACTCCTTAACGTCCTGGAAACTCCGGTACACCGATGCAAACCTGACATAGGCGACTTCATCCAGATTGCGCAGTTCTTCCATCACAATTTCCCCCACGTCCCTGGTTTTCACTTCCCTTTCCCCGGTTGCGCGAAGTTTGTGCTTAATTCGATTGATGGTCGATTCAACGACCTCTAGGCTCACCGGTCTTTTTTCCAGGGCGCGGTTCAAGCCACTGCGTAGTTTGTCTTCATCGAACGGCTGACGGTTGCCGTTGCGTTTGATCACCCGGGGCAGAACCAGTTCGGCGGTTTCAAACGTGGTGAACCGTTCCCCACATTTCAGGCACTCCCGTCGTCGCCGCACCTGGTCGCCATCAGCAACCAGTCGTGAATCAATGACCTTGGTTTCCTGGTCTGCGCAAAATGGACAATGCATTTCTGACACTTCTTGTTAGATGGATTGACATTTTACTCTATTCATCCGTCAGGTGTTGTCACACCCTTGACTGAATTAACCACGCGCTGTGTATCGAGGCTCCTGCCGCCATGGAAGATGATAGAATGCGTGACCTTAAGGAATCTACCAACCTTCTCAAAAAAACATGACCCAGTACGTATACACAATGTCCCGGGTGGGAAAAGTCGTCCCCCCGAACCGCACGATTCTCAAAGATATTTCTCTTTCCTTTTTTCCTGGCGCAAAGATCGGCGTCCTTGGTTTGAATGGCGCTGGAAAATCCTGCCTGCTAAGGATCATGGCCGGGGTGGATACTGATTTTCTGGGGGAAGCAAGCCCTCAACCGGATATAAAAATTGGCTACCTGCAGCAAGAACCAGAATTGGATCCGAAAAAGGACGTACGGGGTAATGTCGAAGATGGTGTCCGGGAAACAAAGGATCTTATCGATGAGTTTAACGCCATCAGCGACAAGTTCGCAGAACCCATGTCCGACGATGAAATGAATGAGCTGCTGGAAGCCCAGGGAGAACTTCAATTAAAAATAGACGCCTGTGACGGATGGGATCTGGAACGAAAACTGGAGATAGCGGCGGATGCACTGCGCCTGCCACCATTTGACGCAGACGTGACGACCCTGTCTGGTGGGGAGAAACGTCGAGTCGCCCTGTGCCGTTTGTTATTGGCCAACCCCGATATGTTGCTCCTGGATGAGCCCACGAACCACCTGGATGCGGAAAGTGTCGCCTGGCTGGAGCGGTTCCTCAAGGAATTCCCCGGCACCGTGGTCGCCATCACCCACGACAGGTATTTTCTCGACAATGCCGCCGGCTGGATACTGGAACTGGACCGGGGATATGGCATTCCCTACGAAGGTAACTACAGCGCCTGGCTGCAAGCGAAAGAAAAGCGTCTGCAAGTCGAAGGCAGGCAGGAGCAATCCCGGCAAAAATCAATTAAGGCTGAACTGGAATGGGTTCGCACCCAGCCAAAAGCCCGCCACGCGAAAAACCGGGCCAGGTTAGCCCGGTTTGAAGAAATGAATTCGCAGGAATTTCAGACTCGCGCAGAGACCCTGGAACTGTACATCCCGCCCGGACCCCGCCTGGGTGACCTTGTCCTGGAAGTCAACAATATCTACAAGCGCTTTGAAGAAAAGGTGTTAATCGAAGACTTGAGCTTTACGGTGCCTAAAGGCGCCATCGTCGGCATTATTGGCGGGAACGGTACCGGCAAATCCACGCTGTTCAGGATGATTTGCGGCACTACAAGTATCGACAGCGGCAAACTCCGTCTGGGTGAAACGGTAGAACTGGGGTTCGTCGATCAGAGCCGTGAATCACTGGCGGGCGACAAGACGGTTTGGGAAGAAATTTCCGGCAATCACGAGATCATCAAGATCGGCAAATATGAAACACATTCAAGGAGTTACGTCAGCCGTTTCAACTTTAAGGGCTCGGATCAGCAAAAGCTGGTTAAAAATCTCTCTGGCGGAGAACGCAACCGGGTCCACCTGGCCAAGTTACTAAAAAAGGGCGCGAACTTCCTGCTGCTCGACGAACCAACCAATGATCTGGATGTGGAAACCCTGCGTGCCCTGGAGAGTGCCCTGGAATCTTTTCCTGGAACAGTCATGGTGATTTCCCACGATCGCTGGTTCCTGGACCGCATCGCCACGCACATACTCGCCTTTGAGGGCGAAAGCAAAGCCGTCTGGTTTGAGGGGAACTACACCGAGTACGAAGAGGACCGGATGAAGCGAATGGGACAAAATGAAATTACGCCAACTCGCGTCAGGTACAAGAAGCTGGCTTAGCAGCTAACTGATGCAGCCCGATAACAGGCCAGCATCGAGAAAAGTTCAATCATCCAACGCGGCCAGTGCATCAATTAGCTTCCCAACGCCAATCACCTCCATATTGGGGATCGGTTTCCTCGGCATGTTGGCTTTCGGCACTATCGCTTTCTTGAAGCCATGCTTGGCCGCTTCACGCAGCCTTTCCTGACCATTGGGGACCGGGCGGATTTCACCGGACAGGCCAACTTCGCCAAAACAGACCATGTCGGTGGCCAGAGGTTTATTACGAAAGCTGGAAACAATCGCCAGGAGCAGTGCAAGGTCGCTGCTCGTTTCAACGACTCGTATGCCTCCAACGGCGTTGACGAAGACGTCCTGGTCACCAACCTGTAGTCCGCCATGGCGATGTAACACGGCGAGCAGCATGGCCAGCCTGTTCTGTTCAAAACCGACCACAACCCGCCTGGGGTTGCCGAGCTCGCTTTCGTCAACCAGGGCCTGTGCCTCCACGAGCAAAGGCCTTGTACCCTCCCATACCACCATGACGACACTTCCCGGCGCAGGCTCAGTATCCTGGGAGAGGAATATTGCTGACGGGTTGGATACTTCCACCAGCCCCCTTTCCGTCATGGCAAAGACACCCAGCTCGTTGACGGCGCCATAGCGGTTCTTGCTGCAGCGTAATGTCCGGAATCTGCCGTCGGCGTCACCCTCGAGCATAATGAATGTGTCAATCATATGTTCGAGGACTCTGGGTCCGGCTAGATTGCCTTCCTTGGTGACATGCCCCACGAGGAACAAAACTGTATCGGTGCGCTTCGCCTGCTGGATCAATACAGCGGCAGATTCTCTTACCTGCGCCACACCGCCAGGCGCGGATTCGACATTTTCGGTGTGCATCACCTGGATGGAATCGATTACGATCAGGGAAGGTTTCAGTTCATCCCAGGCGGCGCAAATCGCTTCAACGCTGGTTTCTGACATCACCTTTAATTTGTCGACTGGTAATTTTAACCTCCTGGCCCGCATGCCAATTTGCGCCAGGCTTTCCTCTCCTGTGATATACAGCGATGATTGTGAGTCCGCCAGTACGCAGAGCACCTGCAGCAGCAGTGTACTTTTCCCTGCGCCGGGATTTCCACTCACCAGGATGACTGACCCCGGAACCAGGCCGCCGCCGAGCACTCGATCCAACTCCTCAAGACCGGTCCTGACCCTGGGCGCATCTTCCGTTGAAACTTCGCCTAGTGTCTTTGGCTGAGCCGGTATTCCAGCAAAACCAGCAGGTCGTTTCTGTGCCACCGAATGACCAATGGACAACCGGGAAAGCGTATTCCACTCGCCGCAGTGGCTACACTGACCTTGCCACTTGGCATGATCCGAGCCGCAGTCTGAACAGACATAAACTGTTTTGGATTTAGCCATTGCTCTTCCGGTTTATACCAAGTGACCGCCGCATGTTCAATGGATGTAGCTTCGCGGTACGCGCTTACTTACGCCGCACATGAGCGCATAGGGGATGGTACCGGCACGCCTTGATATCTCCTCAATCGGCAAGCCCTTGCCCCAGAGCACTACCCTGTCGCCTACCGCGACTTCATCTTCCGGCGCCAACTCAATGGTGAGCATATCCATCGACACCCTGCCAGCTAGCATTCGTCTTTCCCCATTGACCAGCACCGGTGTATTCATTGGCGCTTGCTGTGGATATCCATCCGCATAACCTATCGCCAAGACCGCAATCCGGCAATCCGATGGCGCCGTCCAATTGCCCCCATATCCCACGGTATCACCCTTGCGGATTTGATTGATAGAGATCACAGGAGCCGTGAGCGTCATCGCGGCCTGAAGGGAAGCTATTGGCTCCAGGTCTGCGAAAGGCGTTGCCCCATAAAGCATGACCCCGGGCCTGTTCCACTGCGCCCGGGTGCCAGGATGCCCTAACAGGCCTGCAGAATTGGCCAGGCTCTTGTCATAGGGCAGCGATTTTGTCGCTTCACGGAACACCTGCAACTGCCTGTCCGTAGCTGATGTATCCCCTTTGTCGGCATCCGCCAGGTGACTCATCAGGCCCAGGATTTTGTGACCCTTAAGCTGCCCAAGACTCTGCTCCAGTTCTGACCCGGGCAGGCCGAGACGATGCATCCCCGTTTCCAGTTTCAGCCAAATTCGAAATCCCGACTCACGGCTAAGGATCGCCAGCTGATAGTCAGAATGCACCACCAGATCAAGCTGATGTCGCCTGGCGACTCCCAATTCCGCGGGATCAAGGATACCTTCCAATAAGGTAATGGGGGTTTTGATACCGGATTCGCGCAAAATAACCGCTTCATCAAGCCGCGCGACCGCAAAAGCATCGGCAGCTTCAAGACATCTTGCGACCGGTACCATACCGTGCCCATACGCATCCGCCTTGATCACAGCCATGATTTTACTGTGAGGTGAAGCATCTCTGGCCTTAGCAAAGTTGTTGGCGATCGCTGTTAGATCTATTTCAGCGAGGGAAGAGTTTACCGGCATCGACGACTTTGATAATCCCTGCATCCGACGCCGACCGCTTCGTGACGAAATAAAGTCCCAGGAGGCACAGGGGGTCTCCGATAAGACACCGGGTTGCTTCTCAGTGTACTGCTAAAATTCGCCATCGTAGTTCTGGGCTTCCCGGTCCTCGAACTTTGTGTACCGCCCTTCAAAAGTGAGCCGCTTCTTGCCAATCGGTCCGTTCCGCTGTTTCAGGATAATAATCTCGGCCACGCCTTTCTCGGCCTCCTCGTGATACACCTCATCCCGGTAGATAGCCATTATCACATCCGCATCTTGTTCAATCGCACCGGATTCACGCAGATCAGACATGATCGGGCGTTTGTCCGGGCGCTGTTCAAGACTCCGGTTAAGCTGCGAACCTGCCACCAGTGGACAATTAAACTCCTTGGCAATCGCTTTCAATGATCTTGAAATTTCCGATATTTCACCCGCCCTGTTTTCTGGGGTTCCGGACACCTGCATTAGTTGTATATAGTCCACCACGATCATCCCGAGCGGACCAAATTCCCTGGCAACCCGGCGAGCCCTGGAGCGAATCTCATTAGGAGTGAGCGCCGCAGTGTCATCAACAAACAGTGGCTTGTCGTTGAGCAAGGTAACCGCAGAGGTTAAACGCGGCCAATCATCATCACTCAGCTGCCCGCTGCGTATTTTGCTCTGATCAATTCGTCCAAGTGATGACAGCATTCTCAGGATAAGAGAATCGGCCGGCATCTCCAGGCTAAATATCAGCACCGGCTTGCCTTCTGAAATCACAGCACTCTCCGCCATGTTCATCATAAACGAAGTTTTACCCATAGATGGTCGACCTGCGACGATCACGAGGTCGGAAGCCTGTAGCCCCGAGGTGATGTCATCAATATCACGAAACCCGGTGCTAACGCCGGTTAATGCACCTTTAGTCTGAAAAAGTTCATCTATCCTTTCTACGGCCTTGGCCAGTAATGGGCGAATTGACTGAGGACCACCCCGGTTGGGGCGTTCATCGCCTATTTTAAATACCCTGGATTCTGCCTGATCGATTAAGGTGGCACTGTCCCGCCCCTGTGGGTTGAAGCCACTATCTGCAATGTCGTGAGCCGCCGCAATCAATTTGCGTACTGTAGCCCGCTCCTGCACGATGTCAGCGTAGGCCTTGATGTTCGAAGCTGTTGGTGTGCCGTCAGCAAGCTCAGAAATGTAGGCTAGTCCGCCGACGTTTTCCAACTCGTTGACCTCTTCCAGAGACTCGGAAATAGTAATGATATCCAGCGGATTGTTCTGCTCGACAAGCTGATACATGCAGCGGTATATCGTACGGTGATCACCGCGATAAAAATCTTCAGCGACAAGTCTGCCAGCGATGGTGTCCCAGGCATCGTCATCCAACATTAAGCCGCCCAGAACCGAGCGTTCCGCCTCAATGGAGTGGGGAGGAACTTTTAATAATGTTGCAGTGGTATCGTCGGGAGCAGTTGCCAAAAATTACTCGTAGGTTTCCCCGGGGATGACTAGAGTAAAGCAATGCGGCAAGGATGAAAATGGATGCCGGTTAATTAACCCAAGAAATTACTCAAGCTTCGATCAATATCCAATTATCGACTTCATTCAAGCAACAGCCCTGAGCGGCTCTTTAAAAACAGCCCTGAGCGAGTCCTTAAAAAACAGCCGGCGGGCCTTTGAAACGACTAGGCCTCTTCCTCTGGGACGACTGAAACTTTTAGCACGACATTGACTTCACTATGCAGATGCACTTCGACCTCGTAATCGCCCAGTTCACGCAGCGGACCCTTGGGCAACCGAACTTCACTCTTTTCAATTTCAACGCCCGCGGACGCCGCAGCTTCGGCAATATCGCGAACCGTGACGGAGCCGAACAACTTGCCTTCCTCACCCGCCTTTGAGGTGAGTGAAAGACTCAACGCACCAATCTTCTCAGCCCGGTCCGAGGCGAGCGCCAGCTTGTCTTCCGCCTGGTGTTGGAGCTCTGCCTTGCGCGCTTCGAAGGCCTCGACATTCTCTCGGGTGGCTGGAACGGCCTTGTGCTGCGGGATCAGATAGTTCCTTCCATAGCCGGACTTTACGGAAACTTTGTCCCCCAAGTCTCCCAGCTTGGAGATATTTTCGAGCAGAATTACTTCCATTTTCCTTAAACCTCTTTCGATTGAATTCGAGTTCTTAAATTAAACCAACTATCCACCAGCGCCAGAGATGCCAACAGCGGATACACCACCTGAAACAAAAGCAGCAATAACAGGTAGAAACCAAATACCCAGTTGCCGGACAACTTTCTGGTCCCCATGACCCAGTGAACAAAAGCTAACGCAGACACTATCAGTGGCACGGTTAATAGCGGAATCCAGCGACCTAACTGCTCACTAAACACAAAGCAAAACAGCATCATGACGACCAGTGTAGTGCTCAACACAGGGGATATTCGTATCTGGTGGAATTCCTTCCCAAAAGCGCCCGGATTGTAGAGCTCACTTTGCCACCACCTAGCCAGAACTAAAAACGCCAACATAGCGTATGCCTGACCTATTGCAAAAAACCCTAAAATGCTATTTTTTGCCTCCGCGACAGAAAGCTCACCCGTCTGCTGCAATTGCCCTGCCAGCTGGCGCATGTACTCCATATACCATTCCACGATCACCGCCAGCACGTCAGTCGCAGTCAGCTCAAAGACCAGACTGCCAAACGCCGACACCAGCACGGCTATCGCAAGCGTTATCTCCCATGAAACAGTGACCCGCAATACATAGGCGAGAATGGCTGTCCCCAGCAGAGCGATCACCGAACTCGGATCTCCTATGAGGTAGAGCGTAATGCCTAAAGGCATTAGCGCCCACATGAGCACCATCAGTCCTTCGACGGGACCCTTCCTCAAAATGACCAGACCTACAATGGCGCTACCCAGCCAGTTCAACAACGGTAGCGAGGTACTGATGAGCGTGGCGCCCACTGCGTGGGGTCTGCCACGCATAACGAACTCTGCTATGGCTCGCATGCTTTAATAAGAACCGCTCAGCGCGGAATCTATTTGTGAGCGTCGGTGTAGGGAATCAGCGCCAGGTATCTGGCTCGCTTTATCGCCTTGGCCAACTGACGCTGATACTTCGCCTTGGTTCCGGTAATCCTGCTGGGTACAATCTTCCCGGTTTCAGATATATAGGCCTTGAGCGTTTCAAGGTCTTTGTAGTCGATTTCCTTGACACCTTCAGCGGTAAAACGGCAGTATTTTCTTCTTCGATAAAATCGGGACATGGCTTATACCTCCGTTTCCGTTTTCTCATCTTCCTTCGCATCTGTCTGCGCGCTTTCTTCCTCAATCGCCTCAGCTGTTTGCGTGACCTCTTCTTCCTTCACCTCGTCAGCTTCTGCCTTCCCGGCATCTGCTTCTTTCTCTTGCGCTGTCGGGGCTTCGGGGCTCGAATTCCTGCTTTGAGTACGGGGCGAATCATCTCTGCCTTTCTTCTCCCGTGCTTCTTTTTCGATCTTCATGATCGGGGATTCGTCGGTGTCGGCACTCTTGCGGCTCATCACCAGATTGCGCAAAACTGCATCATTGAAGCGGAAAGCAGTATTGATTTCTTCCAGCACCTCTTTGCTGCATTCGATATTCAGCAAAATGTAGTGTGCCTTGTGGATTTTATTAATGGGATAAGCGAGTTGCCTTCGGCCCCAATCTTCTACGCGGTGGATATTCCCTCCACCTTTAGTAATCAGGTTTGAATATCGCTCAATCATTCCTGGTACCTGCTCACTCTGATCAGGATGTACCAGAAACACTATTTCGTAATGCCTCATTGCGGCTCCTTTCGGGTTAATGCCTCCCGGATCCTATGGTCCGGTGAAGCAAGGAGAATTTGGGTGGCGGATTGTAGGCAAACCAGGGGAAGTATGCAACCCCAGGGAAACTATGAATTCTGGCGTTGCCTGTTCACCTCGTACAAACAGATGCCCGCAGCAACGCTGACGTTGAATCCCAACCTATCATTGACCATAGGAATCCTGGCAAGAAAATCACAATATTGTCGTGTTTTGTCCCGCAACCCCTTACCCTCTGAACCCATTACAATCGCAATGTGGTCATTAAGGTCAATGTCTGATATCGATTGCTTTGCTTCCAGCACCGTGCCGACTATCCAGACCCCCGCGGACTGGAGCTGCTTCATACACCTGGCCAGATTAACTACCTGAATATAGGGCACCTGATCTGCACCGCCGCTCGATCTCTTTATCGCATCGGCATTGAGGGGCGCACTGGCATCTTTGGGTGCGATCACTGCATCAACCCCTAAAGTCGCGGCGCTACGCAAACAAGCGCCCAGATTACCCGGATCAGTTACGCCATCAAGCATGAGGAACAACCTTTTGTTTTTTGATTTCTGCAGCAGCTGTTCAACACTGACTTGCGGCTCCAGGCCTGGTGCCACTACCAATACCACGCCTTGATGAGATTTCTGGCCTTCGGCCAGTTCAGACAGCCTTTCCCTGGAGACCCGTTCAATGGGGCAACCCACTTGTCTGGCCAGTTCAAGAAGCGCTTTCAAGCGCTCCGTGTCTCTGCCCTGCCTGATGAACATACACTCGGGCGATGCAGAACGTAAACAATGCTCTACCGCGTGGATACCATAAACTCGTCTGCTGTCTGCCATCTATCGTCGTCTTCGCTTCTTTTGCCGGTTCTGGCTCTGTAAAGCGTCTCTTCGATGCGATTTCCCTTTTTTACCAGCGCGTTTGTCCCTTGCACCTGGACGACGACTGCGCAGTGGAGAATGAGCGACCAATTCAAAATCCACTTTTCTCTCATCTACATCCACCCTGACGACCTGCACACTGACAACGTCACCCAACGAATAGCTGGTCCCGGTTCTGCCGCCTGTCAGACTCATGCTCGCCTGATCATAGTGAAAGTAATCGCCAGCAAGGGTGCTGATGTGAACAAGGCCTTCAACAAATACATCATCAAGTTCCACAAATAGGCCGAATTTTGTGACCCCGGTTATCACTCCAGCGCAAGTATCACCTACATGATCGCTGATGTAGTCACATTTCATCCAGTCGAGCACGTCATACACTGCCGTTTCGGCACGACGTTCGGTGAAGCTTGATCTTTCACCACACTTCAAAACGTCTTCCAGGTTATAAGGGTACCAGGGATTCCCTTTGACCCGGCCAAAGCGCTTCACCATTCGACTTTCATTTTTACTGTGAATCACCGATTTTATAAGGCGATGCATCATCAGGTCAGGAAACCGTCGAATGGGAGAAGTAAAATGCGCATACTCAGGATAATTCAGCCCAAAGTGACCCTTGTTTTCGACCTGATAAACCGCCTGGTTTAGAGAACGGAGCAACGCCATCTGCAATACGTGACCATTCTTTCTTTTTCTCAATTGATCAAGCACAACGGAATAGTCTTCTGCAGAAATTCTGTCCTGGCCGCTGAACGAAATACCCAGATGTGAGAGGAATTGAGCAAGACCTTCCACTTTTTCTTCTTCAGGCGGCTCGTGCACCCTATACAGCCCTGGCTTCCCGTGTTTATCGATAAATCTGGCGGCACATACATTCGCACACAACATGCACTCTTCTATCAGCCGGTGCGCGTCATTGCGGACCCTGGGTGCAATAACCGTCACTCTGCCGTCAGCATCGAACTCGAATCCCAGCTCCCTTGAATCAAAGTCCAGGGCACCCCGCTCACTCCGTCTCTTTTGCAGCACCAGATAGAGATTGTTCAGTTCGTCAATATGATCACACAGATTCCGGTATTGACCTCGAACCTTGTCGTCTCCCCTTAATATAGACGTTACCTCTTCATAGGTTAGCCTCCCATGTGAACGGATCACGCCTTCATAAAACTGTAAACCGCTGACCCGTCCTTTGACGGAAATCGTCATCTCACAAACAAGCACCAGACGATCAACCCCGGGCTTCAGTGAACAAAGTCCATTACTCAGCTTCTCCGGCAACATGGGGACGACGTACTGCGGAAAATATACTGAAGTCCCCCGGCCAAAGGCAGAATTATCAAGAGGAGAACCAGCTTCTACATAGTGAGCCACATCAGCAATAGCGACAAACAGGCGCCAACCACCACGTGTCCTACTCTCACAGTAGACTGCATCGTCAAAATCCCGGGCATCCTCGCCATCAATGGTGACGAAGGGTAAGGCCCGGAGATCCTTCCTGTTTCTCTTATCCTCCTCCGCCACCTCGATGGGCATCAGGTCAACCTGCGCAAGGACCTCATCTTCAAAGGTAAATGGAATGTCATGATTGCGTAACGCTACCTCGACTTCCATATCGGGCGTCAGGTGATCGCCGAGGGTTTCGATGACTTCAGCCGTGGGGATACCATGAAGGGATGGTTGCTCTATGATTTGCGCGACGACTATTTGCCCTGCCTTGCTTTTATTTCTGTCGAGATGCTGCACCAGGATTTCATGGACAATCCGACTGTTTAAAGACTCCAGCAGGTTGAGTTCGCCCTCATAGTAGAGACGTGCCACGACCTGTTGTGTATTTCGTTCAAGGACTTCAACAATTTCACCTTCACTTCGGCCCCGCCGGTCCCTGCCGAGAATCCTCACCTGGGCAATATCTCCGTGAAACACAGCCCGCATCTGGCGGTTCGAGAGAAAGATATCTTCTTCCCTGGATTCACTGGAGAGAAAACCAAATCCGTCCGCATGGGCCAGGACCTTTCCGGTAACCAGTTCCATCCGGCTGGCAATGGCATAGACATTGCGTCGATCCACCACTAATTGACCGTCGCGTACCATCGCCCTCAACCGGTTTTTCAATGCTTCACGCTGCCCCCTTTCTTCAAGCCCCAATTCCTTTGCGAGGCGCTTGAAAGCGACCGGCGCATCGATATCCGCCATAGTCGACAGGATGTGTTTGCGACTTGCAATCGGGTTTTCATACCTTGCCGCTTCACGTTTCTGATGTGGGTCTTTCCTCAATTCATTACCTTCTGAGCCATGCAGTAAATTGTAACCTCAACATTGCCTTGATGAACACGCCCTTGGCTTACTGTCCTCTACCGGCTTGCCCATTGAACCTCCTAATTGACAGAACGGAGCCTCCCTAGTAACCTTCCGCGTCCTCTTGCCGAGGTGGTGAAATTGGTAGACACGCTAGCTTCAGGTGCTAGTGGGGGCAACCCCGTGGAGGTTCAAGTCCTCTCCTCGGTACCAGGTTCGTGGCTTGGCCAAACACGACCGTCGGCAGCATTTTCTGCGGAGCAGAAAATTGCGAGAGACAAGTTTCGCCGAGCAAAACCTCAACCCCGACAGCATTTTCAGCTTCGCTGAAAATCGCAAAAGGCAGGTCAATCTTACTACCCAAAGCCACAAAAATAATCAAATCATACGAAGTATGAAGCAAACACACAGATTTTTGAGTAGGGCTCTGAAGCGATGATGGCGGGAATAATGGTGTGGCATATCGACCCGAATCGGGCGCTCCCTAGTCGAACAATTCTGCCAAAACGATGGTGTCTGTCCGGTCCGGTCCGGTAGATACGAAATCAATGGAAACTTCGCAAGCCTCCTGGATCCTCTCAAGGTACGCCTTCGCGTTGGCAGGAAGTTCATCATACGAACGAACGCCGACAGTAGACTCTTTCCAACCAGGCATTTCCTCGTATTCCGGTATCTGGGTTTCTGCATCTTCCTTATAACCGGTACACAAGGCTACTTTATCCAATCCATCAAGCACATCCAGCTTCGTAATACAGAGCCCGGAAATGCTGTTAATCTGGATCACCCGCTTCAACGCATGTGCATCAAACCAGCCGCATCGACGCGGACGTCCCGTGGTTGAACCGAATTCATTACCCTTCTTGGCCAGATGACCGCCAACAGCGTCGAATAATTCTGTTGGGAACGGCCCTGAACCAACCCGCGTGGTATAGGCTTTGGTGATACCCAAAATGTAATCAATATCCAACGGCCCTACGCCGCAGCCACTACCAATTGCACCAGCGGTGGTGTTGGAAGAGGTCACATAAGGATATGTTCCCTGGTCAATATCCAGCAGTGAGCCCTGTGCCCCCTCGAACAATATGTTAGCACCCTTCTTGCGCAGCTCGCCGAGTCTCGCCACCACATCACCCACCATGGGCTTCAATTCTTCTGCAAATTCAAGTGACGCATCGAGAGTTTCCTGCACCGATACCTTCCCGGTATGAAAGTAGTTCACCAATACAAAATTGTGATAGTCCATTACCTCTTCAAGAGAGGCTTTGAATCGATCAGAATTAAACAGGTCGCCCACACGAAGCCCGCGTCGAGCGACCTTGTCTTCATAGGCCGGTCCAATACCGCGGCCGGTTGTGCCAATCTTCTGGTTGCCGCGAACATTTTCGCGCATCTTATCCAATGCTATGTGGTGTGGCAGAATGAGCGGGCACCCCGGGCTTATCAGCATTCGCTCCCTGACCCTCGCAACACCTGCCTTTTCAAGCTCGTTAACTTCCTTGAAAAGATCAGGAATGGACAATACAACACCATTGCCGATCAGACATTGCACGTTTCCCCTCAAGATACCGGAAGGTACCAGATGAAGAACCGTTTTTTCACCATTGACGACCAGCGTGTGGCCAGCATTGTGACCACCCTGGAAACGGACCACCGCCACTGCCTTTTCGGTGAGCAGATCAACAAACTTGCCCTTCCCCTCGTCCCCCCAATGGGTTCCGATAATGACAACACTCTTACCCATAAACCCTCTTTAGCTTTTCCTGGTATGTGAAAGCGGCCTCAACTGCCATTCACCCGCTTCATCAGTCAGTTCAAAGTCAAAATTTGACGCTGGTTCCCCGGATTCAATCACGATAAATCCTTCTTCACGCAAAGCCTGTATCTTTTGCCAGCGGGATCCCGCAGTCGCCCCGACTGATTCCGTCGCAAGAACTATTTGCTTCTTGTCTACTAAACAAGTGACCTTCCCCGACAACCCTTTCAAGTGGACATCAAATCCAGTCGCCCCCCGGCGTCTGCCAAATACCTCTCCGATATGATCATACCGGCCGCCCATGGCAACGGCCTGACCCGATCGTCCAGAGTATGCGGCAAATACTATACCCGTGTGGTAGTTGTAACCGCGAAGTTCGCTTAAGTCGTAGTAGATTTCGACATTGGCAAATCGCTCGCACACACCTTGAGTGATCCATTCCAGATTTTCCAGGCGGTCCAGGATAACGGGATATGCCACGAATATTTCCTTGCTCCGCGCGAGTAGGGTGCGATCTCCACACAGAGACGGCAGCTGTTGCAGGAGGTCCCCCATCTGGGGATCGATTGCGAGTTTTTCAACCAGCCTGGCGAGTTCGGCAAACGATTTTCGCTGCACAAGAGAAAACATCTCCTCGGTTGCACTTTCCTCGAGACCTGCTGCCTCAACCAGCTGTCGATAAATTGAGACATCTCCCAACTCCACATGGACGGCATCCATCCCGAGTACTTTCAGGGATTCGATCATGAGACTGACAATCTCGAGATCACCCTCGCGGTCTGAATCGCCAAAAAGCTCTGCGCCAACCTTGATGGGCGTTCTTGAGGCCAACATATTATCGGCCTGGCTGTGCAGGACCGTCCCGGCGTAACAGAGCCGAACCGGACCGGTGCGATTGAGACTATGGGCATCAATCCTCGCCACCTGGGGCGTCATGTCGGCGCGTATGCCCATGGTCCGACCGGATACGAGATCAGTCACCTTGAATGTTTTCAGATCGAGGTCATGACCGGTACCCGTCAGCAAGGATTCCAGGAATTCCACCATTGGCGGAATCACATACTCGTAGCCCCATGATGCATAAAGATCAAGCAAGCGCCTGCGGATTGACTCCAATTCCTGCGCTTGGGCTGGCAAGATATCTTCAACACCGTCAGGCAGCAACCAACGGTCGACTATATTCATTTGTGAATCCCTTGGGTGGGAAGCTAATTGATAAGATACAGCAAGCCAGTTCCCAACAGCATGCTGAGCAAACCTACGGCTCGCATAACCCTGTCATCAACCTGTGCCAGCATAGCGACCATTTCCTTCCAGCGGCGCGGGTAGAGAAAAGGGATAATACCTTCTATAACCAATACCAGGCACAATGCTATTCCAAGTTCATGCCACATATGCAGGTCAGTCCAAAAAAGAAACCGGCGTTCTGACGCCGGTTTAAGTCATATTATAGGGTTTCTCGATCACCTGCTAAGGGTTACTCTTGTTCAGGTACCTGAAAAAGTCGCTGTTGGGATTAACCAGCAGAATATCGCTTTTATTGGAGAAGGTTCGCTGGTAAGCCGACATGCTGCGATAAAACCGGTAGAACTCCTTGTCCTTGTTATAGGCAGCAGCGTAGGTGGCGGCAGCCTGCGCGTCACCTTCACCTCGAATCTGCTCCGCCTCGCTGTAAGCTGACGCAAGTACAACTTCCTTCTGCCTGTCCGCATCCGCACGGATGCCCACCGCCAATTCCTGACCCTTGGCACGATGTTCCCGCGCTTCAATGTCACGTTCGGTATTCATCCGATCATATACAGACTGGCTCACTTCCGGCGGCAAATCGATACGCTTTACCCTGACGTCAACGATGGTGACTCCCAATTCACGCTCGGCCACTTCATTGAGGTTCTGCATGAGCACCTCCATCAACTCGTCTCTCTCCCCTGAAACGACTTCATGCAGGGTTCTTTTACTGATTTCATTTCGCAGACCCTCGTTGATGCGCTGCTTCAGCAATTCTTTTGCGCGCCGTTCGTCCCCCGAAGTTGACGTATAGTATTTTTGAACATCAGACACCCGATATTTGGCAAACGAATCGACGATTAGCGCCTTCTTCTCCAGGGTGAGATATCTTTCTGCAGGCGCATCCAACGTCATGACACGGCTATCGAATTTCCGAACATCATTAATGAAGGGTAATTTGAAATGCAATCCCGGAGAGATGTCGGCGCGAACTACCTTGCCAAACTCCAGCAGTACTGCACGCTCCATCTCGGTCACAACAAATACCGAATTCATGCCCAGAACAGCTGCTGCCAAAACGACAAAACCCAATACAAATAATTTCGTTGACATCACTTAACCCCTCCGCTCATGTACGTTAACCTGATAGTGATCATCTGCGATCCCTCCTGGTGTTGGGAGGAAGATTCACACTGTTACTGCTACGCCTGATTCGCGGGTTGACAATCTCGTTTGAATCTTGCGGCCTCTGCATAATTTTATCCAAGGGCAGGTACAAAATGTTGTTACCTCCTTCAACATCTATCATCACCTTGGTGCTGTTAGACATCACCGCCTCCATCATATCGATATACATCCTGTCTCGAGTGACCTCGGGCGCCAGGCGATATTCGGTATAGAGCTTATTAAACCTCTCTGCCTCACCGGTAGACTCCGACATCACTCTTTGCTTGTAACCTTGCGCTTCCTCTAAATACCGTTGCGCCTCACCGCGAGCTTCAGGCACGATCTGGTTTGCGTAGGCATCAGCTTCATTGCGCACACGCACCTCGTCCTCTCTTGCCCGGATCACATCGTCGAAGGCTGCCCGCACCGCATCAGGTGGCGCAGTTTCATCTATATTAATCGTGGTCACCTGGATACCCGTGCCGTAGGCGTCCATATACCGTTGCGTACGTATCCTGACTTCCTCGCCCAGCGCGGCTCGACCTTCAGTTAACACTTCATGCATTTCGGTGCTGCCGACGACATGGCGAATCGCACTTTCCGTCGCCTGGTACAGACTCTCATCCGGATCACGTACCTGCAACTTGTATTTTCTGACATCGCTGATGACATATTGCACAGTTATTTTCACTTTAACGATGTTTTCGTCTTCGGTCAGCATTTCAGAATCATGGGGACGCGACCTGACTTGAGTCACATTCTCAATCAGCACCCGGTCAATCAGCGGTGGATTCCAGTGCAACCCGGGCAATATAATCGCCTCCTGCGCCTTACCGAAACGAAGCACCACTCCTCTTTCCTGTTGGTCAACCTGGTATACACCCATGACGAAATAAAGAAGCAGTAAGCCAGCCCCGGCGATAGAGATAATCTTAGCGCTTATCAGCTTGGCCCCCCCGCCACCGGACCCTTCGCCCGTGGAGCCCTTACCGCGAAACATTCCCGACAAGCTATTCTGCAACTTGCGAAACGCTTCATCCAAATCAGGTGGTCCCTGGTCCTTCCTATTTCCCCAGGGATCCTTATCACCCTTACCGCCGTTAGGCTCATTCCACGCCATCATTAACTCCAATCAAACTTCCCATAAAACAAGCTGACATTTTCACATTTTTATCGTCATTAGTCATATCAAATCAAAAACGTCCCGCATATGTATTGTCCGGGCGGATTGTACAGTTCAATCCCTGAGGCATCGCCCAACTACCTCTAATGTTCAATTGAGCCAACAAGCCTGTCCAGGTTGCGCTGTTCTATGCGCAGTTCCAGATTAATCTTCCCTTCCCGGTCTGTGGTCTCACGAATAACCCTTCCCGATTCAAATAATTGCGCCCGCAACCGCCCCTGATCAGGAGCCAGCGTAACGACGGTTTCAACAACGTCTTCCGCCAGCAGTTCAGCCAGGCAAGCGCTGAGTATCTTCATGCCCTCGCCCGCCAGGGCTGATACCCACACCCGCACAGGCTTGCCGTCGCGATCTCGCTCAACGGCGGGGACTCTCGAAACCAGGTCCGATTTGTTGTAAACAAGCAACTGCGGCACTCGCTGTGCACCTATTTCCGCGAGCACCCTGTTCACTTCTTCAATCCTTTCCTGTCGCTCGGGGGCTGACGCATCGACCACGTGCAATATAAGATTGGCCTGGGTCAATTCTTCCAGGGTGGCACTGAATGCCTCGATGAGCGTATGTGGCAATTTTCGAATGAACCCGACCGTATCCGACAGTACGACCTTACCGGCAAGTGGTATCTCCAGGGCCCGCAACGTCGGATCAAGGGTGGCGAACAATTGATCCGCCACATGCACATTGGCTTCGACCAGGCGATTAAACAAAGTGGACTTTCCGGCATTGGTATACCCCGCCAGGGACACCGATTTAACATCTGATCTTCTTCTCGCTCTGCGGTTCTGGCTGCGTTGCTTATGGACCTTGCCAAGCCTCTGGCTAATCTTCTTGATCCGATCACCCAGCAGGCGCTGGTCAGCTTCCAGCTGTTTCTCGCCAGCGCCGCCTAACCCTGCAGATGAACCCTGACCTCTTCCGGAACCACCCCGTTGCCGATCCAGGTGTGTCCATCCCTTGACCAGCCGTGTCGATGCATGCCGCAGCTGTGCCAGTTCCACCTGCAGCTTACCCTCGTGGGTCCTTGCCCTGAGTGCAAATATCTCCAGGATTAGGCCGGTACGGCTTAACACTCGCCTGCCCAGTTTTTTTTCAATATTGCGCTCCTGGGTAGGCGAAAGATCTTCATCAAACACAATAAGCGCCGCGGCCACCTGGCTCGCCAGCTGCCCTATTTCCTCCAGTTTGCCCGCACCAACATAGGTGCCAGGATGCGGGTCCCTGCGGCGACTGTTGATACAGGCAACGGGTGCAAGCCCTGCAGATACCACCAATTCCCGCAGCTCGGACGCGGATGACAATTCTGAGTCATTTTGCTGAATATGCACCAGCAACGCTTTTGTGCCAGATTCCGGGCGCTCAAAAAACAACCTAAATGATCTCCCTAGGTTTCATCTTCATCGCCATCTTCGGTCGGAATTTTCACGTTCCGTGACGGCACAACGGTGGAGATCGCTGACTTGTAAATCATCTGATTTACGGTATTTCGCAGCAAGATGACGAATTGATCGAATGATTCTATCTGTCCTTGTAACTTGATACCGCTCACCAGGTATATCGATACCGGTATTCGGTCTTTCCTTAAGGCATTTAGGAAAGGGTCTTGTAGTGACTGCCCTTTTGACATTTTGCTCTCCTGCTTAGGTAACGTTCGCTAACAAACAATTGCGAACCACGTGAGCTGGTGCGTTCTGGTAGCGGGCTACTAACGCCTGTTGCTTGCTTGTAAAACGCCGGGCGCGTTTTTTAAACAGCAGTTGCATCCGGGATGCGGATACGGCGGTCAACCGATCTGGCTCAAAATCAGCAACAACCTCCTGAAGTAAACGAGTATACGTCAGGATAGTGGTAATATGCTGGCACGTTCCAGAATTTTCAAGACCTGTGCCGGATTTGGAGAGTCCACCAGGTGGAGATTTTTCCATCTGCGAAGCCATGTGTACTGCCGTTTGGCCAATTGTCTGGTGGCAATAACGGCTTTTTCCCGCATTGTTTCATAGTCAATATGTCCCTCCAGGTAGGCCCACGCCTGACGATAACCGACTGCCTTGATGGATGGCAACTCCGGGTTCAGGTCCCCTCGCTCATACAATTCCTGTACTTCCGCTATAAACCCCCGTGCCAACATCTCATCGAAACGTACCACAATGCGTTGATGCAACGCTTTCCTGTCGGCTGGCATGACGGCAACTTCAATGAGGTGAAACGGACATTCTGATCTCTGCAACCGGTGCAAAGCGGTGATGGTCTCACCCGTGATTTCATAGACCTCCAGGGCCCGCTGCAGTCGCTGCGGATCGTTGCAGCTGATCCTTAACGCGGCTTCCGGATCGACTCGCTGGAGTTTTTTATGGAGAGCCGGCCAACCCTCGCTTTCTGCTTGTTCGAGTATGCGCGTCCTGACTTGTGCATCCGCCGGGGGTAAATCGGCAATACCGTCCTTTAGCGCCTTCAGGTACAGCATGGTCCCACCTACCAGCAGGGGAAGTTTGCCTCGATTGTGGATCTCCTCGATTACCTTTATGGCATCGGTTCGAAATTCCGCCGCGGAATACGGATCTGCAGGGTCCCGAATATCAATCAAGTGATGCACAATTTCCTGGCGCACTTTCGCCCCGGGTTTTGCGGTACCGATATCCATGGTGCGATATACAAGTGCTGAATCGACACTGACAATCTCCATGGAATAGGTTCGTGCTATCTCAATTGCCAGGTCAGATTTACCACAGGCTGTTGGGCCAGTGATAACAATGGCGTTAGGTTTCATGGATCATTTATCTTCCCCGCAGGAACAGGCTGTCCAACTCCGCAACAGATAATTCAGTCCAGGTGGGTCGTCCGTGGTTGCACTGGCCGCTGCGCTCGGTGTCTTCCATATCACGCAACAGGGCATTCATTTCGGGGATCGTGAGCCTCCGATTCGCTCGCACCGAACCGTGGCAAGCCATGGTCGATAGAATTTCGTCTTTATGTTCCTGAATACGCAAGGTTGAGCCATATTCGAGAAAGTCAGACAACACATCTCGCAGCAGCTGCTCTGTGTTACTTCTGCTTAACAGTGCCGGGATCCCTCTCACCAGGAGCGATTCTTCAGAAGCAAGCTGGATATCGAACCCCAGCTCCTCGAAATGTGCAGCGTACTCTTCCACCAGGCTACCTTCCTGCGAGCTGATGGCTATCGATATGGGGACCAGCAGGGGTTGTGTCTTCACGCCTTCGGCGGCACTCGCATGCTTCATTCGCTCATAGGTAATCCTTTCATGGGCAGCATGCATATCTACCAGCACCAACCCCCGGGCATTTTCAGCCAGGATATAGATGCCATGAAGCTGTGCCAGCGCATAGCCTAACGGAGGTACCGTTCCATCGTCAGGCAAACTTTGAAAGGATCTCGCCGCTTCATCGGCCGATGGTTCCTGCGCAAGAATGTGTCCATAGTGTCGAGGCAGTTCTGAAATTGCGCCGCCGCCCACAGCGGCACTTCCCGTTCCAGGTCTCTGAAACACGATGTTACTTTGAGCAGGAAGCGCACCCAGATCAATGGTTGAAGCTGCAGCTTCCACCTGGTCTTGCGGCCGGGTATCGGCCAGCACATGGTGGATAGTGCGGAAGATAAAGTCATGGACCTCGCGACTTTCACGAAAACGAACTTCATGCTTGGTGGGGTGAACATTTACATCGACCATGGACGGATGCAAGGACAAAAACAAGGCAAATACGGGATTACGTCCGTGATAGAGCACATCCGAATAGCCTTGTTTTACCGCGTGGGTCACCAATTTATCCCTGATGGTACGGCCATTGACAAAAAAGTATTGCTGGTCTGCCTGGCTCCGGGAATAAGTCGGCAGACCGATCCAGCCCTTTAGCTGTATACCGTGCTTTTCTTCTTCGAAGTAAAGGGCGTTCTCAATAAAAGTCTTGCCAAATACCGAAGAAATCCTGCGATCCATTTCTGCTTCGGATTGGCAGGCAGGGTACTGTCTTACGATTTTGCCATCATGAGTCAGGTAAAACCCGACTTTCGGATGACTCAGGGCCATCTTGCGAACAATATCTTCAATCCGCTGGAACTCGGTTCTTTCCGTGCGTAAAAACTTCCGCCTTGCGGGTGTGTTGAAGAAGAGGTCTTTCACCTCAAGGGTTGTGCCCCTGGGGTGGGGTGCAGGTGACAATTCTGCCGACAAACCTTCTCCCGCCACAGTGACTTTCCAGCCATTCTGATGGTCATCGGAGGCATTGCTTGTCAGGTAAAGCCTGGAAACTGAAGCAATGCTGGCCAGCGCTTCACCGCGGAATCCCAATGTGGACACAGCGTTGAGATCGGCGATTTCCTCAATCTTACTGGTCGCATGACGGCTCAATGCCAATTGCAGGTCATCCTTGACTATCCCAATCCCGTCATCACGCACCCTGATCAACCGGGTCCCCCCAGCCTCGAGCGTGATATCAATCCGCCGGCACTCTGAATCAAGCGAATTTTCAAGCAGCTCCTTCACCACCGAGGCAGGTCGTTCAACGACCTCACCAGCGGCAATCTGGTTTGCCAACCTGTTGTTCAATTGTTTTATTCGTTTCATGAATTTTTCTGTCGCTAAGATGCCGGAATTTTTAGAATCTGCCCTATCCTGATGGTGTTACTGCGCAATCCATTGACTTTTTTCAGGTTCGAAAAACTGACTCGATACCTGGAAGCAATTTCTGACAGGGTGTCACCGCGAATGATTATATAGGTCCCCAGTTTGTCATCGCCGCCCTGTTTTTTCCACGCCAGGAAAGAACCATCGGGAGGATTATCCTGCATATAGGAAATCACACCACTAAAAATAGCTTTCGCCATCTTCTGCTGGTGGGAACTGGATTTCAGTTTCCTCGCTTCACTGGGATTGGAAATAAAACCGGTTTCGATCAGCAAAGACGGAATGTCAGGCGACTTCAACACCAGGAAGGAAGCCTGTTCCACATGTTTTTTGTGCAACTTGTTCACCTTGGAAATAGCAGCCAGTACACTTTCACCCATTTCCAGGCTGGCGCTCAGACTGGCGGTCATGGATAGATCCAACAGCACCCCAGCCAGCAGATCATCTTTATCGTCCAGACTCACTCCACCGACACCACCAATGAGGTCAGCCCGATTTTCCTTTTCCGCTAACCACCTTGCAGCTTCGCTGGTTGCGCCTTGCTGGGATATTGCATATATCGAGGCACCGCTCGCCTCTGACGTCTCGAAGGCATCTGCGTGAATGGACAGAAAAATATCCGCCTGGTTTTTACGGGCAATTTCGGTCCGTTTACGATGAGCAATGTAATAATCACCTTTACGGATCAGAATACTCTTATATCCTGTTTCTTTTTCGAACAATTTGTCTAGTCTGTTGGCGATGGAAAGCACGACCTTCTTTTCCAGCAACCTGCCATAGCCAATCGCACCAGGATCATCCCCCCCGTGACCCGCATCAATGGCAACTACAACATCACGCATCTGTCTTGTGATTCGATCTGCTTTTTGCACTACCGCCGCCAGTTGCTGATCGTTAGTGTAAAGATCTATCACCAGCCGATCACCGTACTGCATGATGGGTTTTAACACGAAGCTTCTGGGTTTTACCGGGGTGGAAAGATCCAACACGACGCGCAGATCATGTTCGTTACGGCTGGAACTCCTCATGGCCAGGATCGGTGTACCTTCTAAATCCATCTTGCTTAAGGATTTTGTCAGCTTTGCATCACTAATATCGATAACCAGTCTTTGTGGGTTCGACAGAGCAAAGATTTTATGTTCAACCGGTTGCGTAAGATCAAATACGATGCGCGTTCGCTCCGGGGACGGCCGAACCCTGACACTTTCAATCGTGGTCAACCCGGCAGAGACTGGAAACGCGACCAGCAGCGGGAAAATCAGGGGGAGCGATGCCAACGCCCATCGAAACGGTTTATTAACTGCAAACAACTGATGAACCAGTATCATCTAAGATCGTTATCCAGAGAGCCTCTGTTTTAGATTCTCTAACACCTCACTGCCAAAAACGGATCTGGCCGTAATCCCGGCACGCCGGGATTTGCCTTCTATCAACAATTCCAAGTCGAGATCGCTTGCCGGTAAAATGTCCCTGGCTTTCTCTGGCCACTCCACCAGACAAAGGTCTTGACCAGCAAAATAGTCTTCAACGCCAATATATTCTAACTCGTCAGGGTCATTTAGTCTGTATAGATCAAAATGAAAAACCTGACCCCCTTCGAAGCTATAAGGTTCCACCAGTGTAAACGTCGGGCTTTTAACGGCACCCGTGTAGCCCATGGCGCGCAAGATACCCCTGCACAATGTTGTTTTACCGGCACCGAGACCCCCCTGCAGATAGACCCGACCCCTGCCCTGAAGACAATGGGAAAGCATTTCACCAAGGCGAATCGTGTCTCCTTCAGTCTCCAGCGCGACATCTAACCAATCTTTCATGGGTGGTAATCAGGCATTGACTAACAGGCGAATGGCAGAAATAACATCAGTCGCAATGAGTCCTCTTTGCCCCCCATGCTCCGCAGCGATATCACCTGCCCTGGCATGCAGCGTCGCACCATAGGTCGCCGCCTCATAGCTACCGTACCCCTGCGCCAGCAACGCGCCAATGACTCCACTCAATACGTCCCCCATGCCTGCCGTTGCCATACCGGGATTACCGAACGGACAAAGGGAAAGCTCACTTCCATTGCCTACAAGAGTGCCGACACCTTTTAACAGAACGACGCCCCCATATTTTTGCTGTATTGCCTGGGTCGCAGCGAAACGGTCTTCCTGAATACCTGCTCCAGCTAACAGGGTGGATGCCTCTCCCGGATGAGGCGTGAGTATCCACTGTTCTCTTTTTATTCCCTGTGTTGCCAGGATGTTCAGCCCGTCCGCATCGACCACCACTGGTAATCCTGAATCCAGCGCTGCATTCAGCAATTCCCTGGACCAATCACTCTGGCCGAGGCCCGGTCCAACCACCAGAGATGTTGCTTTCTCCAGTAACGATTGCAGCTGATCCTTGTTGTCCACCCCGCTCACCATAATTTCAGGCCGTCGCGCCAGCAGTGCGGTGACGTTCTCATGTCTCGTGGCGACACTGACCATCCCTGCCCCGCTGCGCAAGGCAGCCTCGCCACTCAGGATGACCGCGCCACCCATACCACGGTCACCACCGATCACAAGTACATGTCCATGAGTCGTTTTATGGGAATTCCTGCGCCTTTTGGGAAAAGCAGGGGCTGTCAGCATCATGACTGGTTTAAGCTTGCGGCCGCCATATAGATCTTCGGGGACATCAAGCGAACAAAAAACGACCCTGCCCGAATGATCGGGACCATCATTGGTGAAAAGGCCCCTTTTCTTTCCGATAAATGTCACCGTTATATCAGCCATGACCGCGCAGCCTAAAACACTACCGGTATCGGCACACAATCCTGAAGGAATATCCACTGACAACACAGGCCTGTTACTGCTGTTAATGAGTGCAACGGCATGGGCATAATTTTCACGCACAGCACCGGATAACCCCGTGCCCAACAAGGCATCGACGACGAGCTTTCCCTGAATTTGAAAGTTTTCGGATTCGAGCCTCGCTGCGCTCGCCTGACAATAGTCATAAGATGCTCTGGCGTCCGCCCCCAGCTTACCGGGATCACCAATCGCAATGACCTGCACCTGATGGCCTTTTTCAGCCAGCATCCCCGCAATAATGTATCCATCACCGGCATTGTTGCCACTACCGCAAAATATGGTGACCTCGCCAATTTCAGGATAACTGGCAATAATCTGTTTTACGCAGGCATCCGCTGCTCGACGCATAAGCGTTAAGCCTGAGATTTTGAAGTCCTCAATAGCAATACGATCCAGCTCTCTTACCTGAGCGGCCGAATACAGATACAGTTCCTTCACTCGCTACCTCAATTGCAGAAGGTTATGCTGAATTATAAGGTATAGCTCGCACACGCCACAGCGGCTCTTTATAAACTCGCCTCAACGACACTGGCCGGTTATGACAGATCATCTCTACACAGAACTTGCAAAACTCATTCACACCTGGGGCGTTGAGCTGGGCTTTCAGCAGATTGGTATTACCGATACAGAGCCGGGTGACCATGAGCATCATCTGAAGCGCTGGCTGGAACAGGGTTTCCAGGGTGAAATGGAATATATGTCGCGACACGGAAGCAAGCGCAGCAGACCCGCCGAGCTTATTCCGGGTACCCTTCGTATCATCAGCGTACGCATGGACTATCTCCCTGCGGACAGCAGGATTCCAGAAACACTGGGTGCCCGGGAAATTGGCTATGTTTCGAGGTACGCTCTGGGTCGCGACTACCATAAGGTGTTGCGTTCCCGACTGAAGAAACTGGCGGATAAAATCGGATCATTTCTCGTCGATCACAAGATCGAGGAGTTCACGGCCAGGGTATTTACTGATAGCGCCCCGGTACTGGAAAAAGCCCTGGCGGAGAAATCAGGGCTAGGGTGGATCGGCAAGAATACTCTGCTCTTGAACAAGGACGCGGGTTCCTGGTTTTTTCTTGGAGAAATTTTTACCAACATTCCACTGCCAATCAATCAGCACCAAGTTGCCAATCTCTGTGGTTCATGTACAGCCTGTATAGATATCTGCCCGACCCATGCCATAGTGGCCCCCTACCAACTGGACGCCCGGTTGTGTATTTCATACCAGACCATTGAAAACAGGGGTGAGATTCCAGAGCGGCTTCGTTCGCTCATGGGTAACAGAATATTCGGATGTGACGATTGCCAGGCTGTCTGCCCATGGAATCGCTATGCACGTACAACCAGCGAAGGGGATTTCAAACCGCGACATGGGCTCGAAGACAGCGAGCTGCTTGAGCTTTTCGCCTGGAGCGAAGAAGAGTTTCTTAGGAAGACCGAAGGGTCAGCTATTCGCAGGACGGGCTATTCTGGATGGCTGCGTAACATCAGCGTAGCGCTGGGTAATGCGAACTATGATGCGTCAATAGTAACTGCACTCAAACAAAAACTCGATAAAGTCAACGAGATGGTCGCTGGTCACATAGACTGGGCGATCCGGCAGCAACGCGCCAAGTCGATGCCTCACGATTTGAAGAAATGTTCCCTGTAGTATCCTAGCTCCTCAATCGATTCCATTATGTCATCAAGCGCCCGATGTACACCTTTCTTGCGTACTTTGGCCGCAAGATCGGGACGCCACCTTGCGGCTAATTCTTTCACCGTGCTCACGTCAAGGTTTCGATAATGTAAAAACTGCTCCAGCTTAGGCATGTACTTGACGAGGAAACGACGATCGTGCGCAATGCTGTTACCACATAGGGGAGATTCCCCTTCATTGACATACCTCTCGATAAACTCGATCGTCATCTGCTCCGCCTCCGATTCTGTTACGCCTTCCCTACGGACCCTTTCCAATAGTCCGGAGTTTGAATGGTGCTGAGTATTCCACTCATCCATATTCTCTAACAGCGTTTCGCTTTGCTTCACTGTCAGAACCGGCCCTTCCGCAACTATAGTCAGGTTTGAATCAGTAATGATCGTGGCTATCTCCAGAATCCTTTCGGATTCAGGATCGAGGCCTGTCATTTCCAAATCCATCCAGATCAGGTTTTCGGAATAATTTCCCATGATGACAATTTCTTGCGCGGATGATGAAAGCACTTATGTTAACTTAAAATCATAAGAGAGAAAATTCAGACAACGATGACTTGCAGATTGAAAAGTGAGCTCTCGCAATCAGCTTTCACTGTAAATGGTGTACAATCGAATCATCTAATCGCACGCCAAGCCCATTCATGCTCCCCCTGATTGTTGAACCCGAAGAACTCGAGAGTCATCTCGATGATGAAAACCTGCTCCTCATAGATCTGTGCATATTGGAAAACTATTCAACCGGACACCTTCCCGGGGCTATTCATGTGTCCCCTGGCGACCTGATCTCAGGCATTAAGCCTGCGACAGGCAAATTGCCTGATATAGAGCGACTGAATTCACTCTTTTCCGCCATCGGCTACGACAAAAACAAGCAGGTTGTGGTTTACGATGATGAGGGCGGCGGCTGGGCAGGTCGGTTCATCTGGACCCTGGATGTGATTGGCCATTCGAGGAGCAGCTACATCAATGGCGGACTGCTCGCCTGGAGGGCGGCGAAACTACCTGTTACCCCTGAACGACCGACGATCAGTCCCACCAACGTCGATCTGCAGAAAGATCACAGGTTCATCGCTGAAAAAAAAGATGTGCTTGCAGCCATCGCAGATCCTGACATCCTGATTTGGGACGCCAGGTCGGCTGAAGAATATCGAGGCACCAGGGTATTCGCCGATCGAGGAGGTCACATTCCCGGCGCCATCAACCTAGACTGGTTGGAAACCATGGACCGCCAGAATAGTCTGAAGCTGAAGCCGCAAATGCAAACACTGCTGGATTCACACGGCATTACCCGGGACAAATCCATTATCACCCACTGCCAGACCCATCACAGATCCGGTCTGACCTACCTGATTGGCAAAATGCTGGGATACAACATTCGCGCATACCACGGCTCCTGGTCGGAATGGGGTAATGATCCGGATACACCCATCGAAACCTGATGGGCAAGCTCTTCATCCACCTACAGCGCATCGTTCCCCACCACGCACTCAGCAGGCTCGTTGGACGCTTCGCCGACTCCGGCGTGCCATGGTTAAAAAATCTTCTTATCGATACCTTCATCAAGGTGTACAACGTGGACATGCGCGAATCGACCCGGAAGAAGTCAGCTGACTTTGAAAACTTTAACGACTTTTTCACACGAGAGTTATCTGCAGGCGCCAGAACCATCAATGGCAATATTACCTGTCCCGCCGATGGAACGGTTTCCGCGGTAGGAAAGATAGAACACAACCAGATTTTTCAGGCAAAGGATTTGACCTATTCACTAGAAAAATTGCTCGCCTCGGAAAATGTGTCCAGCTTTATTGATGGCAGCTTTATTACCATCTATCTCGCCCCCAATAATTATCATCGGGTGCACTTCCCAACTGAGGCAAGTTTACAGTCGGCAAGGTATGTGCCCGGAAAATTGTTCTCGGTCAACCAACTGACTGCCGATAACATACCCGATCTGTTTACAGACAATGAACGTCTCATTTGCGATACGACGACCAACGATAAATCCGTATCCATTATCATGATTGGCGCAATGATCGTTGCCGGCATCAAGACAACCTGGCAAGCGAAGGCATACCCCGCCAATAAATTTCATTCCGAGACGTTCGACACTCCTAGGCAGTTTAAAAAGGGTGACGAGCTGGGTCAGTTTCACCTTGGTTCAACCGTGATCCTGCTGTTCCAGGGACATGTTGACTGGCAAGTGCACGCCGGTGACACAGTCCGCTTCGGCGACACTCTGGCTTAAAAGCTTAAATATCAAACTCCATCACTTGTGCCCTCGGGCGGGCACAAGTGATTCTTCGCGAGATTCCTGCGACGGAACGAATTAGTTTTGTCGCAGCTGGTAGATTCGGAACAAGAAATAATGAATGCAATACTTTCTGAATCGGGACTAAATTCGATCACCGGTGAACGTCATCACCTGTGACAAACTGTTCTTGCCCAGTAGAATCATCAACAGACGATCTAACCCGAGTGCTATACCGGAGCATTCTGGCATATCGCCGAGCGCGCCGAGTAACTGTTCATCCGGTTCCACCATTTCCAGTCCGCGCACAGCGCGTAATTCGTTATTTCGCTTCATCCGGGTTTCAAGTTCATCAGCATCGCCAAGCTCCAGATATCCGTTTGCCAGTTCCATGGCATTTACAAAAACTTCAAATCGTTTGGCTACTCTTTTCCCATCGACTTCGCCGAGTTGAGCAAGCGCCACCTGGCAAGCCGGGTAGTCGTACACGATGGTTGGCTGCAGAAGGGTTGGTTCGATGACAAACGAAAACAGCAAGTCCAGGTAGTCAGACAAGGTGCCTTCATCATCCTGTTGAACAATATGCTTGTGATCAATGTTCATTATCTCTGTCAACGCCCTGAGCTCTGCCGTGGACGCACCGTGAGGATCAATATCAAAGTGCGTAAGAAACAGATCTTTATATGCTATTCGAGGCAGCTGGTGAAAATCATATTCCTCAAGTCCCAGACTGGCTGTGACGGAACAAAGCATCTGCTCAACGTCTGACATTAATTCAGCCAGGGGAAATCCGACTCGATACCATTCCAGCATCATGAACTCCACACTGTGGTATCGCCCCTGCTCATTGCCGCGGTAGGCAGGACATATCTGGTATATGCTGCCGCTTGACAATGCCAGCACCCGCTTCATCGCATATTCCGGTGAAGTTTGCAGGTAGTAGCATCGATTCTCTTGCTGTAATTTCAGGTTCTGAATCTGGCTGTCGGTCACTCCCCGTGAGCCGAGCGTCGGGGTGGTTACTTCCAGAACCTCCTGCTCATAAAAGTACTCGCGAATGGCGTGTAACAATTCTCCCCGGACTAACAATACACTCCTGTCTGGCCCCGCTTTCCCGCTCTCCATGGGTCAGGTTCTGACCCTGTTCTGGTACTCTCCTGAGCGGGTATCGACCCTGACGACTTCACCCACGTTAATAAACAACGGAACTTTGACAATGGCACCGGTACTCAAGGTTGCGGGTTTCGAACCGCCACTTGCGGTGTCCCCCTTGAGCCCGGGATCGGTCCCAGTTACTTCGAGTTCCACAAAATTCTGCGGGGACACGGAAATCGGTGTGTCATTCCATAAGATAACAGTACAGCGATCTGTCTCCTTCAACCATTGCACACAATCTTCAACTGCTGCCTTGTCGGCCGCAAGTTGTTCATAACTTCCATCAGTTTTCATAAAATGCCAATACTCACCATCCGCATAGAGATACTCCATTTCATACTCCATGACGTCAGCAGCTTCGATAGTCTCACCTGACTTGAAAGTTCTTTCCCAGACTCGACCCGTCTTTAGGTTCTTCAGCTTCACTCGATTGAATGCCTGTCCTTTGCCCGGCTTTACAAATTCATTTTCCACAATGTTGCAGGGATCTCCTTCCAACAATACTTTCAGACCGGATTTGAATTCGTTAGTCGAATAAGTCGCCATCACATTTCTCTACTGTGGTTTTACAAGGTTAATGATAACGTTTCCGGACAGATTCTGAATAATCCATGGAAAAAGTGATATCTGTTATAGTACGGCTGAAAATTCGGATTGATCTATGAGCAAATCAGAACCTGTAAAGCTCTTGATTCTGGAGGAATCCCAGAACAGGGCAGAGGAGCTTATTGTCTTGCTAAGATCAGCAGGGCGAGCGACTCGAGCCCATCAGATCGAGTCCGAGGCAGACCTTACTTCAAAGCTCCAGGAACAATCCTGGGATTTACTTCTTGCCGCGAGTGAAGCATACAACTTAACTGCTGAAAATGTGATCAAGAAAATCAACTCTCTGGAAAAAGACGTTCCTGTCATTCTCATCGCAGACAACCGTGACCCCAATTCAATTGTAGAAGGTATGAAAATGGGTGCGCTGGATGTTGCCCTTGATGATGACGACGAGAGGCTGATGTTTATCATCGAACGAGAACTTAACAATCTTGACACCAGGCGCCAGAAACGCAAGGCGGAAGTGCAGCTTCGGGAAACAGAACGTCGCAATCAATTGTTACTGGATGGTTCCAGCTCCGCTATCGCGTACGTCCATGAGGGTATGCATATCTACACGAACCCGGCGTACGCTGAACTGTTCGGTTTCGAAGACCCGGATGAATTTACCGGCATTCCGATCATCGACCTCATTGCAGAACAGGACCAGAATAAATTCAAAAACTTTCTCAAATCCTATTCGGACGATAATGTCGAATCAGAAGAATTTAGCGGTATCAACAGCGGCGGTTCAACTATCGTCTGTACCTTGTCCCCGGCGACCTACGACGGCGAGCACTGTACCCAGGTAATTTTTCGCACCCTCGTCGATGAAAAAGCACTCGAAGCTCGCATCAAGGAAATCTCGAGCCAGGACCTTTTAACCGGGTTATTCAATCGTCAGTACTTTAATGATCAGCTTGAAGCGGCCGTCGATCAGGCCAGCAAGGGCGAGCAATCCTGGGTGCTGTTCTATATCTCTATCGACGATTTTGCACGTATACGTACAGCAGCAGGAATTTCTAACGCCGATCTTGTCCTGGGTCAGATCGCCTCGTTGATCAGGGGAATGGTCGATGATCAACACCTGATAGCACGCTTTGGCGATGACGTCTTCAGTTTGCTGTTCAAAGACGGCGACAAGGAAAAAGCCTCTGAATTGGCAGAAGCAATCCGGGCGAAGGTAGAAGGTCACCTATCGGAGGTATCCGGTAAATCCTATCAACTCACCATAAGCATCGGTTTATCCCTGATCTCAGATAATGTTCCCTCCTTCGAAGAAGTAATTTCCCGGGCCCATCAAGCCGCAGATACCATTGAAGACGGCAACGCTGTTAATTTCTATCAGGCACAGCGGGTTACCATTGGTGAAGACGGTAAGGCGCTCACTTCAGAACAAATCAAGGATATGCTGCGTGATGCACTTGAAAACAATTCATTGAAGCTGGCGTTCCAGCCGATTATCAGCCTGCATGGCGAAGGTGACGAACAATTTGAAGTGCTGCTACGGCTGTTGGACGACGATGAAAATGAGCTCTATCCTAAACAGTTCCTCGGCCCCGCCGGAGATGCAGGATTACTCGAAAAAATTGATCGATGGATTATCTTGCAATCCATCAAGTTCCTCTCAGAACAACGGGAAGGCGGCGGGAAAGCCAGGCTATTCATCAATATCACCCATAAGTCTATCGTCGACGATTCATTCCTTCCGTGGATGGGAGTCGCTCTCAAGGCCGCAAAACTAACCAGCGACGCTATCGTATTTCAGATACATGAGAACGATGCGACCTCTTATATCAAGCAGGCAACCTTGTTTACCAAGCAACTTGCAAAGATACACTGCAAGACTTCAATTAATCACTTCGGATGTTCGCTGAATCCGCTTAATCTGCTCAAACACCTGTCGCCGGACTTCGTTAAACTGGATGACTCTTTTGCGGAACAACTTGAAGAGAGCGAGGATAAGCGAACCGAACTAATGGAAATGGTGAGTTCGCTGCAATCCTCCGGTGTATTAACAGTAATATCAGGGGTGGAGTCTCCGGCAATATTGCCGACACTCTGGGAAGCGGGAGTCAACTTTATCCAGGGCTATTACATCTCTCCTCCCCTGGATAACCTGGATTACGATTTTTCAGACGAGGATCTCTAGCCCGGGCTAGGGAATTACCTTTCACGGTCCCTTATTCCCATCAAGTACAAAATACTATCCAACCCAAGAGTGGAAATGGAATGTTCCGCGCTTGCTTTGACCGTCGGCTTCGCATGGAATGCGATACCAAGCCCAGCGATACCCAACATGGCTAGATCGTTGGCACCATCACCAACCGCTATGGTCTGCTCAAGTGAAATGTTTTCTTTTTTCGCCAGTTGTTCTAATAGTGCCGCCTTACTGTCGGCATCAATAATCGGCTCTTTTACTTTCCCGGTTAATTTACCGTCTGCTATTTCCAATTTATTGGCAAACAGATAATCGATACCCAGCTTCTCCTGTAATACCTTTCCAAAGTAGTCAAACCCACCGGACAGAATCGCTGTCTTGTAACCCAGCATATTTAAAGTCGAGAACAGATGTTCCGCACCTTCCATCAACGGTAACGCACCCGCTGTTTTTTCCAGGAAGGACTCGTCAAGCCCTGCAAGTAAACTGACTCTTTCCCTGAGACTGGAAGCGAAATCCAGCTCACCACGCATGGCGCGTTCAGTGACAAATTTCACCTGTTCGCCCACGCCGGCATGTTCTGCAAGTTCGTCAATAACCTCGGTATCTATCAATGTCGAATCCATATCGAAAGCAACCAGGCGACGATGACGACGAAAAATACTGTCTTCCTGAAGAGCTATGTCAATGTCCATTTCCGTACCAATTGTCATTAGCTCCCGGCGAAAGCTATCCCCCGGGTCTCCTCTCAGTGAAAACTCTACACACGCTTTCGAATCGTGGCTCGTCGCTCCAAGTGCGACGCGACCGGACAACCTCGTAATATTGTCAATATTAAGATCGTTATCCGCTATGACCCGAGACACCTTGGCCAGATGAGTTGCTCGAATTTTTCTGGCAAGCAAGGTCAGAATAAATCTCGGGCGCCCCTGCAAACTTACCCATTCGTCGTAACTGGCTACATCCACCGGTGAAAACTTGACCGTCACTCCTAGTTCATGTGCACGGAAAAGGATTTCCTTGTACAAAGATTCTGAATCTCCATGCACGTTAGACAGAATACCCAGAGTCAGGTAATTATGAATAACCGCCTGCCCGACATCCAGAATGTCAACATTAAACTCTCCCAACAATGCAGTAATGGCAGCAGTTAATCCAGGTTTGTCTTCGCCGGTGATGTTGATTAAGACCAGTTCTGACATGGGAGTTTGTACCTGCACGATCGATGAAGAAGTGGATTTTGAGGGAATCATCCGGATTAAGCACCCTTTTCTTCGTTCGCCGATATTCTGGATCCGAGAATCAAAGGGTCGATGATCCATTCCCCAGAAAACATAACCAGGGTTCCCTTAGGCGAAATTCAATCCGCTATAATGCCTTTTCGCACATGCCGCCAGGTTGGTCAGTCCAGACATGAATTCCAGAACAATAAGGGTGCGGATTATTATAGCCGTCCTGACGCCATTGTTATTAAGTGCTGTCGCATCCACCTGGTTGATCTCCACATTTTCTCGCTACCAACTTGAAGAACAGGCCGACCAGTATGGTCAGGCAATCGCCGATCAGCTCGCAAACACATCTATTTATTATCTCGTTTCAAATGACGTCCTATCCCTCAATGTCGTCCTGGATCAACTGTTGGCCCGTCACAACTTTGATTTTGCCGCCGTATACAACCCTGACAGCCAGCTATTGGCCCAATCCGGAAAATCCACTCGTTCGCAACCATCGTTTACCAGAGATATCAATTTCCAGGACGCAAACCTGGGATACCTGGTGATAGAACTCGATTCCGGTTTACTTCAACAGAGATTGCAGCAAATCCTGTTCATTTCGCTTCTTCTCCATTGCCTCGTTGCTCTACTTACGATGGGCTTCATCTGGTTTTACGGAGATCTTGCTTACCTCTGGCTCAGCAGCAATGTCAAGAATGGCCCGGCCAAACCAGTTGATGAGGAAACGCTTCATCAAGATGAACCGGCGACGGGCCGTTGCACTTTGCTTGTCTTGAAAATCAAACCCGCCCGACTGGTACCGCTGGACGGAATAAACAAGGCGTGTGCGCTCTATGGTGGTCGACTCGAAACAGCCAGCGAAGAAGAATGGCTGATAACATTTGATACAAACGAGCAATTGTCACGCAGTCTTTGCTGCGGGCTGCTAATCAAGGAGCTCGCGATGCGGAGCGGGAAGCTACATTTCAAAGCGGCTATTGATTCAGCATCTGTCGATGAACTATCTATGCTGCGCAAGCAAGCGAGCTATCTCGCCTCCGTCAGCGACCAGAATCTTGTCGTTAGCCAACGGGTGAATAAGGAAATCCACGACAAATCCGCTGAACCAATTCCCGGAAAAATTGTGCTGCACCGGTTGCACAGTTCCCTCACTGCTGACGGCGAGGTCTATATTGTGGACAGCCAGGATTCGCTTTTGCAGCAGCAGGCAAGGCAAATTCAGGATCAAAGCTGATCTTGAGAGTTCCTCCGTTTGGAATTCAGGACGATCGGTCGCCGCGGATCAGATTGACATCATCGATTTTCTGGAAGCCTCTCGGTAGTTTCAACCCACGCCTTGCCCGCTCGCCGCGATAATGCTCGAGTTCATCGATATTCAGTTTGATATGCCGCTTGCCGGAATGAACCACCAGGGTGTCAACCTCGGAAAATACAACGATATAAGTCATCATCTCAAGACGATCAGCTACACGAGCCTTGGGTATGTTCATGATCTTGTTCCCCTTACCCCTGGCCATCTGCGGTAAATCTTCTACAGGAAAAATCAGCAACCTGCCCTCATTGCTAAACGCAGCGACAAACTCATGCTTGCTATCTGTAATGACAGCAGGCTGGATCACCACACCTCCTGCGGGAACCGTGATCAACGACTTGCCAGCCTTGTTTTTAGTCAACATGTCTTCGATACGAGCAATAAAACCATACCCGGCATCGCTTGCAACCACAAATTTCTGCTCTTTATCGCCAATGAGAAGACCCGTAAAGAAGGCACCTGACAGGGGATTGACCCGACCTGTAAGGGGTTCTCCCTGCCCCCGCGCAGAAACCAGGGTGTGTGCCGCAATCGTATAGGCCCGGCCAGTTGAATCAAGGAATACCGCATCCTGATTCGACCTGCCTTGCATCGCCTGCAGAAATTTGTCCCCGGACCTGTAATTTAACTCCCTGGGCTCAATTTCGTGCCCTTTGCCTGCACGAACCCAACCCTTTTCAGACAGCACGATAGTAACGGGTTCCGTGGAAATGAGGTCTTTCTCTTTGAAAGCCTGCGCCTCTGGCCTCTCGGTTATAATTGAAAGCCTTTCATCACCATAAGTCTCTGCATCTTCCGCGAGTTCTTTCTTGATCAGTGTTTTGAGTCTTGCTTTGGAATTGATTGTTTTTTCAATATCAACCCGTTCCATATTCAGCTCGCTCTGCTCCGTGAGAATTCTCACTTCTTCAAGTTTGGCCAACTGTCGTAATCGTAAATCCAGGATTGCATCCGCCTGACACTCAGAAAGTTTGAACTTTTTAATCAGGGCTTGTTTCGGCCTATCTTCAGTGCGGACAATTCTGATCACTTCATCAATATTCAGATAGACGATCATCAGGCCTTCAAGGAGATGGAGGCGATCCAGTATCTTTTCCAGCCTGAATTTCAATTTCCGGAGTACCGTGTCGGATCGAAATTTCAGCCATTCTTTGAGCACCTCAAGCAGCGGTTTAACCCGGGGTCTACCATCGATACCAATAACATTGAAATTGACCCGGTAAGTTCTCTCTAGATCCGTCGTCGCAAACAGGTGCCTCATCAGCTCCTCAATATTGACCCGGTTGGATTTAGGAACAATAACGATGCGGGTGGGATTCTCGTGATCTGATTCATCGCGCAGGTCCACCACCATCGGTAGCTTCTTTGCCTGCATCTGGGAAGCTATCTGCTCCAGAATCCTGGAACCGGATACCTGGTAAGGCAAGGCGGTAAGAACAATCTCGCCGGATTCCTCCTGGTAGACTGCTCGAGCCCGGATTCCACCCCGTCCTGTTTCATAAATCTGCAGGATATCTTCCCTGGCAGAAATGATTTCAGCGCCCGTAGGAAAATCCGGTCCTTTAATATGTTCACATATATCTCTCAGCGTGGACTTCGGTTTATCCAGCAGCCTGATACAGGCACTGGCCACTTCTCGAAGGTTATGGGGCAGGATATCCGTTGCCATCCCAACAGCAATGCCTGTGCCTCCGTTCAATAAAATATTAGGCAACCTCGCTGGTAGATTAACGGGTTCGTCGAGCGTACCGTCAAAATTCGGCGCCCAATCTACGGTACCCTGACCGAGTTCTTTTAACAGCAACTCCGCATATCGGGTCAAGCGGGACTCCGTGTAGCGCATGGCGGCATATGACTTTGGATCATCAGGGGAACCCCAGTTGCCCTGACCGTCGATAAGCGGATAACGATAACTAAAGGATTGCGCCATCAGAACCATCGCTTCGTAACAGGCTGCATCGCCATGGGGATGAAACTTACCGAGAACGTCCCCGATGGTCCGCGCCGACTTGGTGAACTTGGCATCGGCATTTAACCTCAGCTCCGACATGGCGTAGATAATACGCCTCTGCACTGGCTTCAACCCATCTCCAATATGCGGCAGTGCCCGGTCATTGATGACATACATCGCGTAGTTGAGGTACGCGGCCTCTGTATATTGTGCCAGTGAAACAGTTTCTGAAACGCCAGAATCGAATGATTCGCTCATAGAGAATTACCAGATATAGATAACTTGTTGATGACCACTAAGCCGGATCGGCAAGGCCGCCCTTTTTTTCGAGCCAGATTTTTCTATCGGCGGCGCGCTTCTTCGACAACAGCATATCCAGCAGCTCAAATACCTCCCGGGGATTACCCATCTTGAGCTGCACCAGTCGCCGGGTGTCTTCCGCCATGGCTGTTTCACGAAGCTGGATTGGATTCATTTCGCCGAGGCCTTTAAAACGCTGCACCGAGACCTTGCCCTTCTTTTTTTCTGCCACGATAAGATCGAGAATGCCTTGTCGCTCAGATTCATCCAGCGCATAAAATACTTCTTTGCCCACGTCAATACGGTAAAGAGGAGGCATGGCGACAAATACGTGGCCGTTTTCGACCAGGGCAGTGAAGTGTCTGACAAACAGTGCAATGAGTAAGCTCGATATGTGCAGGCCATCCGAATCAGCATCAGCCAGAATGCAAATCTTGCCGTAGCGCAGACCCGATAAATCGCTGGACCCCGGATCGATACCGAGGGCAACCGAAATGTCATGAACCTCCTGGGAAGCAAGAATTTCACTGGAATCAACCTCCCAGGTATTCAGTATTTTCCCCCGCAACGGCATGATCGCCTGAGTTTCCCTGTCACGGGCCTGCTTCGCCGAACCCCCGGCAGAATCCCCCTCCACCAGAAACAGTTCCCCTGCCATCGCATCCTGGCAGGAACAGTCAGTGAGCTTGCCGGGAAGGGCAGGGCCTGTTGTCACTTTTTTACGGGCAACCTGCCTACCCGCCCGAAGTCGAGCTTGTGCATTGCTGATGGCAAGCTCAGCAATGGCTTGCGCTTCCTCGATATGTTGATTTAACCAGAGACTAAAGCTGTCCTTGACCACTCCAGAGATGAACGTGACGGCTTGCCGCGAGTTCAGCCGCTCCTTGGTTTGTCCTGAAAACTGTGGATCCAGCATTTTCATCGACAGCACAAAACTACACTTGTCCCAGATATCATCGGCGGAGATCTTGAGACCCCGGGGCATCAGATTCCTGAACTCACAGAACTCCCTCAAAGCTTCCAGCAGCCCGCTGCGCAGACCGCTAACGTGGGTACCCCCCTGAGTAGTGGGAATCAGGTTAACGTAACTTTCGGTAATCAGATCGCCGCCTTCCGGAAGCCACTGCACGGCCCAATCAACCATCTCGTCATTACCCTTCATTGAACCCATAAATGGCTCAGCAGGTAACACCTCAAATCCTTCCAGTTCTACAGCCAGATAATCTTTAAGCCCGTCTTCATAAAACCACTCAAACGATTTTTCTCCCTTCTTTGACGCAGTCTCATCGGTGAAGCAAACTCTCAATCCAGGACACAGCACTGCTTTAGCCTTAAGCAGATGTTTTAACCTGGGAACGGAAAACTTCGGGGAATCAAAGTACTTCGGGTCCGGTTTGAAATTTACCAGCGTTCCGGTATTGCGCTTACCGACCTTGTCCCTGACTGTCAGCTTCGTCGTCCTTTTACCGCCCTTAAACGCCATGTGGTGAAGCTTTCCATCACGCTTGATGAACACTTCAAACTGCTCCGACAGGGCATTGACTACTGACACGCCAACCCCGTGCAGGCCTCCCGAGAACTTGTAGTGTTCGCTGTTAAATTTTGCGCCGGAGTGCAACCTGGTAAGGATAAGTTCCACCCCCGATAACTTTTCTTTCTTGTGGATGTCTACCGGCATACCGCGACCGTTATCACTGACTGAAACAGACCCATCTTTCCTGAGGGTGACCCGGATTTCGGTGGCAAAACCTTCCAAAGCTTCATCGACACTGTTGTCCACGACTTCCTGTACCAGATGATTAGGTCTTGTTGTATCCGTGTACATTCCTGGTCGCTTACGAACCGGATCCAATCCTTTCAATACTTCTATGGAATCTGCTCTATAGGAACTCGCCATATTTTCCCGCTTTCTCTTGTAAATAGTATTGTAAATATTTCAGAGGGTATTTCCGCAGCACTGGTGAACAACGCTCAAAAGATTCCCTTTTTTGCAGAACCCGCAGGTACCCGACGCAAGGCAAAAATTCCTCGCGACGTTTTATCAAGTCCCGCAAAATTGACTACCTGGCCTGTGGATTTCAACGGTCAGACTCGTCCTGACAATTGAATAAAAATTATAGCGCGAAGCCAGTCTGAATTCCTCGGAAATCCTTCCTAAATTAACAAGTAAACAGTTCCTGCTTAGAAAGGCCGCAAGTTAAACGAAGAGTTTGTTTTTTTAAGGGCGGCGCCAACTAACTGGCGCTAAAATCAACCAGGGTTAGCGCATGACCATGCTGCAGACAAAATGTCAGCAGTTCACCGAAGAATCGATTGATCTGTGACTTCTCGTCAGGCTGAAACATCTTGGGATTAGGTGTGTTGTAACGGTACTTAAAGTTGCGATGCCGTTCAAAACACACCACTTCGGCGGAGTTCACGTCATGATAGACCCGAACCTCAAGACTGGGCCACCTGATCCACGGCTGGTCTTGTTCACCTCTGACCTCAACGACTAACATCGTTGTATATGGACAACGTTCAATGATCCTGATATTAACGATAGCACCATCTTCTGTGGTTCCGTGCACGCCGAACTCAAGATTATCCTCATCCCGCATATTAGGAAACAAACGAAGCAAGCGAATGTAATTGGCATCACACTCTGCCATATCCGAGATCAGATCAGGGACATAACGTCGTCTTCCCGGTATGTTTATTTCCTGCTCCATATAAGCTAGTCATGAAGTACTTTGTTGACTTCTAGATTAACACAGATTCAAAAGGATAAGTGTTGGAAAAATTTACAAAAATATTGCTTACGGGACTTGAAAATAATCGACAGGTCTGGTCAAGTGATGGATTGAATGATTAGATTTTCAACCTTGTCTAGCGCGCCCTGATTTATCTTGAGCACGTCGTTAGCTTGCGCGACCAAATGACGGCGCTCGTCTGCGGAAGATACCAGGGAACCAAGCGCCACGTTGAGTTCAGCCGCATCCCGGGCAATTCGCATGCCTCCATTATCGACAAACATTGACGCAATGTCTTCAATGTTTTCAAGGTGCGGGCCCATGATAACCGGGACCTGGGCATGCACAGCCTCCATTAAATTATGCCCGCCAACAGGCACAAAACTGCCGCCGACAATGGCAATATCAGAGATACCATAAAAATAGATCAGTTCCCCCATTACATCTAACAATAATACGGTGGTGCTATCATTACAATTTCTATTATCGCTATGAAGTTGCAATATTTCTCCCGCTTTTTCGACTAACTCTGCGACCTCGTTGCTCCTATGAGGATGCCTGGGCGCAAGTATCAGTAGAAGTTCCTTATGGGAACTTCGAATCGATCTGAAAGCGTTAAGAATCATTTCCTCCTCACCACGGTGAGTGCTCGCACCAATTACGATTAGACGATCCCCAACTTTTCCCCTAAGCTGCGATACCTTTTCATTGAAATCAGCAGGCAGTTCCTGATCAAACTTGATGCTTCCTGCAACCACGAGTTTTTCTTCACCAAGGCCCAAATCAATAAACCTCCTTCCGTGAGAAAATGTCTGCACAGCTAGATAATCAATTTCCTGCAACATTGGCTTGGCAAGACCGGAAATCTTTTTGTAACCAGCCGCTGATCGGGCTGACAAACGACCATTGACAAGAATCGTTTTCACATTCCGCAGGGAACACTGGTGGATGATATTTGGCCATAGCTCAGTATCAATAATCACCAGGCATTTCGGTTTGCTTCGTTCCAGGAACCGACCGACTGCGTCAGGCAAATCATAAGGCGCATAACTATGCAAAACGCTATCTCCAAGCAAATCAAGCACTCGTTCCCGTCCAGTGGGTGTCATGGTCGTCATGAGGACAGTGAAGCCCCGGGTAACCAGCCTCCTGACCAATGGTGCGGCAGCAATGGTTTCTCCTGCTGAGACTGAGTGGACCCAGATGAGCTCTGATCCAACCTCTTTTTCAATATTCACAAATCCAAATCGCTGTAACAGGTTTTGTCTGTACAGCGGCTCTTTGAGGGAACGCCAGAATAACCTGGCCAATACAGCAGGTATCACCAGGTAGAACAAGAAACTGTACAATATTCTTAGCAAGACATTCCTCAGCAGGCTCCCTGGGGAGTTTGTGCCCAGGGTTTCCAGCATAACGATCAACCACATCACTTTCTATAGCCAGTCTCGTCGCTACTGCCCATCAGCGCTATAATAAAAAGACATGGCTGACACCTTAAAAACAGACATCGTCGTTATCGGTGGTGGTATTTCAGGGCTCTGGTTACTTAACGCTTTCAAACAGCTTGGTTTCAATTCTTTGCTATTGGAAAAAAACACTCTCGGTGGTGATCAGACCATCGCGTCACAGGGCATGATCCACGGCGGGATAAAATATACGCTTGGCGGGTTCAGCACACCAGCGTCGATAAGTATCGCCTCCATGCCTGAGACCTGGCGTAATTGCCTTTCCGGTGCCGGGACCATGGATTTGAGACAAGTGGATGTTCTTTCCAACGATTATTACCTGTTCTCTGATGGCTCAATCAGTTCAAAGTTGACCGCGTTTCTCGGTAGCAAATCGATTCGATCGCGGGTTTCTTCACTCCCTAGGCAGGAGTATCCGAAGCCTTTTTCCAATGCACAGTTTAAAGGCTGGTTGTATCAATTGCAGGATCTGGTTATCAATACATCTTCGTTACTGACAACTTTACAGAACCTCGCAGAAAAACATACTTTTCGCACTAGTGTTCGGCTTGTCTGCAACACACACAACCAGGTGGAATGTGTACAGCTCGAAAACGGTCTCAGTCTCAAGGCGAGTCTCTACGTACTGGCAGCCGGGGCTGGAAACGCAGATTTACTCGCCGCTTGCAACATTGGCTCCATCAAGATGCAAAGGCGCCCCTTGCATCAGGTGATGCTGTGTAGTGAGGACCTTCCATCTGTCTTTGCTCATGCAGTGAGCCTGGGTTCCGCCGATAAACCAAGGATCACCATTACTACTCACAAAACAAAGAACGGCGTACCTGTCTGGTATCTCGGCGGAGATCTCGCCGAAACCGGAGTCCGTCGCAGTGAAGGAGAACAAATTGACTTCGCTCAAAAGGAACTCTCTTCGCTGTTTCCCTGGATGACGCCAAGCAAGGCACAATGGGCAACTCATCGAATCGACAGGGCGGAACCCGCGCAGGCCGAACGCAACAGACCTGATCACCCGTATCACAAATCAACTCAAAACCTGCTGGTGTGCTGGCCCACAAAACTGACCCTGGTTCCCATGATGGCGGAGTCGATCTGCGCTACCTTGACCCGAGAACATACCCTGCCGGCTCAACCGGGAGGAAAAAATCACCTGGCCCTGCCCGATTTGCCAATAGCCGAGGTCTCCCCCGCGCCATGGGAAACGGCATTTTGACGGGTTTTTCCTCAACCGATAGGCGCCAGCTGGGAGACACGGATATCCACGTCTCCCCGCTCGGTCTTGGCACGGTCAAATTTGGCAGAAATATGGACGTGAAATACCCCCAGCCTTTCGATATCCCGGATAAAACACAACTCGAGTCGTTGCTTGATTTAACAGCCGAACTCGGTATCAACCTGCTGGACACTGCCCCTGCCTACGGCGACAGTGAGGCGAAGTTGGGTCAGCTATTGCGAGGCAGGCGGCAAGACTGGATTATCTGCACCAAGGTTGGCGAACAGTATGTCGATGGCAGGTCCAGTTTCGACTTTTCCGCCCATTCAATACGACAAAGCATTGAATCCAGCCTGTTGCGGCTCGACACCGACTATCTCGATATTGTCCTGATCCATTGCAACGGAAAAGACGAACAGGTCCTGCAACAAACTGACGTCGTCAGAGAATTGGTTCGCCTTCGCGACCTGGGTACTATTCGATGTATCGGCGCGTCTACCAAAACCATCAAGGGAGGCTTGCTGGCGCTGGAGATGATGGATCTTGTCATGATCGTCTACCATCCGGACGACACATCACAAGAAGTGCTACTGCAAGAAGCCAGGCAGCGAAACAAGGGTGTGCTTGTCAAGAAAGCACTGCAAAGTGGCCATGCGAAGAATGTTCAGGGAAATCTTGAATTCATTTTGCGCAGTAAAATCGTCAGCTCAGCGGTAGTCGGAACGATCAATCCAGACCACCTCAGACAAGACGTCGACTACGCTGTCGCCGCTGTTCGATAATTCTTATCACGGTCGACCGCGTCTATAGTTCCCTGATTTTCTGCACCAGTGCACTGGTGGAGCAATCCTCGATCAGCTTCAGCACCTTAACCTCTCCGCCATAGGCCTGCACGATGTCTGCACCCACTACCTGTTCAACCGAATAGTCACCGCCTTTTACCAGCACATCGGGTTTCAACTGCGCAAGCAGGCTAGACGGGGTATCTTCTTCAAAAGCGACGACCCAATCCACGACTTCAAGCCCTGCCAGCATAGTCATGCGCCGTTCGATTGGATTGATAGGCCTTCCCTCGCCCTTGAGCCGGCGGACCGAATTGTCACCGTTGACCGCAACAATCAGCAGATCGCCCTGGGCTTTTGCCTCAATCAGGTAATCAACATGTCCGGCATGCAGGATATCGAAACATCCGTTGGTAAAAACAATTTTTTGACCCCGGGATCTCGCCTCCTCTGCTGCTATCTCCAGTTGCTCTGCCGACATGATACCCTTGTCAAAACCTAGTTCGTTTGCAACTTCCAGCCTGAGTTCAGGGCCACTGATGCTGGTTATTCCAAAATGGCCAACCACCAATCCCGCCGCAACATTCGCCAAACCTGTCGCATCCAATAATGTTTCTCCAGCTGCCAATGCTGCTGCCAGCGTTGAAATCACCGTATCGCCGGCACCCGAGACATCGAAAACTTCTCTCTTTCTGGCCGGGAAATGCACTTCTTCCGAGTCCTTACGGATCAGGGTCATACCTTCCGCGGAGCGCGTAACCAGCATCGCCTCTAGTCCAAGATCCGCAATGAGTTGTTGGCACCTGCGTACCATTTCCGCCTCGGATGACCATAGTCCGATTGCGTGTTCCAACTCGCCAAGATTCGGCTTGATAATCGTCGCACCCTGATAGACCTTGAGTTCCTTGAATTTGGGATCTACCATCACCGGCCTATTTTCAGCGACGGCCGCCTTGATGATTGGCTGCACGTCAGATAACACACCCTTGTCATAGTCTGACAGTACAACGCAATCAACATCACCCAGGCTCTTGATGACGCGCGGGATAATCCTGGCACTGTCGATGTCAGTAATGTCCTCAAAATCGGCCCGGATTAGCTGCTGATTTCTACTTACAATCCTGAGCTTCGTCGTCGTCGTGAATTTTTCAATCTCTATCAGTTGACAGGTAATTCCTGCTGCCCCCAATTTTGATTTCAATATGCCGCCTGCCTCATCGTCCCCAATCACAGCAATCAATGTGGCCTGCGCACCCAGGGTCGTAATATTCAAAGCCACGTTTGCCGCCGCACCAGGACGGTCTTCTATTTCATTAATTTCAATGACAGGGATGGGCGCTTCCGCTGACATCCTGCGAGCATCGCCATGCCAGTATCTGTCCAACATTGCATCGCCAATGACAAGAACGCGGGCTTCATCAAATCGTGGGACTTTCATGTACTTACCTTTTCCAGTTGTGTCAATAATATCATAGCCACCGATTCCTCTGGTTAAAGCCAAAGAAGTCTTCACGCCGACCAGGCAAAACGATGTAATATCCAAGCCCGTAATAAATTTCATTACAGTGATTAACCCACCAAGCATTCTCCAGTTGCATTTCCTTCATCCGAGATACTTGCCAACCTGGCTGGGTATTGGCGTCATGTGGACTGTGACGCATATGCCTCACAAGGTGAGGATCGCCGCTGGTTCCTTCATCGGTTCGTTAGGCTATTATTTTGCTGTTCGTCGCAAGCACATCGTGGATGTAAATTTGCGCCTTTGCTTTCCTGAAATGCAGGAAGAAGAACGCAGGCAACTGATACGCAAAAATTTTCGGTCTACCGGTATAAGCATTATCGAAACCGCACTGGTCTGGTTACGAAACCCTGCCCAGTTTCGTCCTATGGTGACAATTTATGGACTTGAAAACCTAACGAGTGCGCGCGATGAAGGAAGGGGCGTAATTCTGTTAGGAATGCATCTTTCAACACTGGACTTCTGTGGCGCCATTCTAGCCTCCTACATTGGCTTCGATGTCATGTACCGCAAGAATAAAAACAAATTGTTGGATGCAATTATGACCCGCGGACGAGCACGCAACTATCCAAGAGCAATTCAAAGAGATGATGTGCGTGCAGTAGTGAAGAGTTTAAAGCAGGGGAAAATTGTGTGGTACGGCCCCGACCAGGACTATGGTAGAAAACACTCCATCTTCGCGCCATTTTTTGATGTCGAGGCAGCCTCTATTACTGCAACTTCGAGAATAGCTCGAATGACCGGTTCACCCGTCGTAATCTTTACCCATTATCGCAAGGCCGACGACTCGGGTTACGAGATTTTCCTCAGCAAACCTTTGGATAACTACCCTGGTGAGGACGAACGGGAAAACGCAACTCGTATCAATCGCATCGTGGAAGAGGCAATCATCAGGAGTCCTGAACAGTACTGGTGGTTACATCGGCGATTCAAGACGCGGCCCCCGGGACAACCCAGGCCCTACTAACAAAATGCTAAAGCTTGATCATCAACAGCTGCTGAATTACATCGAAACAAGTCGGGTCCTGCACGGCACGACAGAGCGTCCCGGACTGATGTTGACTCCGACCAACGAGATAGTGAAATTTTTCTACCGGCGAAAAAAAATATCCACCGCAACTTTCCTGCCCCAGGCCAAGCGTTTCACGGCTAACTCTCGAAAATTACTGGCGCGTGATATTCCGGCACCTGTTGTCAAAGACATCATGTATTGCGAGGAGGTACCGGTACATATGGTCGTTTACGATCGTATAGAGGGGAAAGATGTGCGTGAGTTGTGCCAATCTGATGGGGTAGCCAATCTTGCCCGGCTGCCAGTACACTTTGCCCACCTGCATAAAACAGGCATTTTTTTCCGTGCGGTGCATCTCGGCAACATCCTTGTTAACGCCGATAAAATTTCCCTGGTAGACATCTCCGACCTGTCCACCCAGGGTTCATCCCTTGGCGTATTTCAACGGGCTCGAAATCTTGCTCATCTTTTTAACGCCGAACCTGACAAGGCATATTTTATCACCTATGGTCCGCACAAATTTGTGCAAGAATATCTTGCGGCTTGTCAGTTTCCCACGATCTGCACATGGTTATTTTTGAAGCGACTGCATTTCGCATTGGATGATGACATGCTTCGAGCCCTGCTTAATCAGCAGGAATGAGTTGACGCGCAGTAAGGTTACCGATGATCGAGTCCAATACCACCTCCTGGGAGTATTTCTGCGACATCCGATTGTACCCAGCTAAACCCATCCGATCCCGTTCACCCTGATTGCCGGCAAGCGATTCAACTGCCAGCATCCATTCGTCAACCGTATCTGCCAGCAGACCTGTTTCACCAGGCACGACAACTTCCCGATTGGCACCTATCCTGGAACTAATCACCGGCAATCCCGCCGCCATATACTGGACGATTTTCAAGGCGCACTTCCCATTAGTCCATGGATTGTCGATCATGGGTGCAATTCCAATATGCGCACTTGCGAGTTGGCTTGCTTCAGATTCAATGGACCAGGGAACATTGGATACTTTCATATTAACCAGATGAAAATCAAAATCTGCGATCACCTTGAGGCTGACATTGGGAAACCGATCACCCACTTCCTCAAGAACGCTACGATGGTGTTCCAGGTACTTTCTGGTAGAACTGCTGCCAATCCAGACCAGAACACATCCGGATTCTTTTTCAACGTTTCGACTGTATCGTGCCTCGTCTACCGATGTCGGCACAACCAGCGTCTCGACACTGGTGCATTGTTCTGCAAGATACTCATTACCGGCAAAAACCAGGGTCGACGATCCAAGCATGCCTTTGAATTTTCGCATCCTGCTGGCGGAAACCTCGCCGTTGCTTCTGCAGAAGATGGCGTCGTCAAAATCGAAAACTATGTTGTTACAGCGACTTTTCAGCAGCCGGATAAACCAGGGGGTAAACAGCTTTCTCTGGATAAACAGCAATTGCGCGTCCTTAGCCAGGCATAGCAATCTCAGTTTGCCTTTTATTCCATCTGAGTCATCACACAAGCCCGTTTCTATCTTCAGTTGATGCAGACGTGACAATACCGGCATTACCCTGTATCGAGTTGCGGGATCATCGTTTCCCTTGGCGATGAAAAGAACTTTCATTGGTCTTGTTTCAGAAAAACAGCCGCAGACGCTTCGTCGGTATAGGAAGGCTTCCTGCCTACCACCATAATCTGGTGCGCAAAGTCGATCCCGAGCACCCTGAATATCGGGTACATCAGCACCCGTTTGATGAACTTTTTTACTATCGAATCGTGGTACAACCTGTAAATTGCTGTGGTTTCATAGCCACACAACTGCAGGAGGCCACCAAGTTCATCGTAACAAAACGGCGTACGATGAGTTGCATCACGAAGAAAATCAGGTGGATAATAAATGTTGGGGGTCGTTATTGCTATTTGCCCCCCCGGCACATTCAACTCAAAGCATTTACTTAGAAGGTGCTGGGCTTCTTCCAGGGTCACGTGTTCAATCATTTCAAATGCACAAATGAGATCAAATTCGCCTGTAACCGAATCGATTTCATTAAAGTCGTGCTCGTAGCGAGTATCTATGTCGCAAGATCGATAATCGAACTTACCCCAATAACCTGCCATCTTTTTTTCGAGTCCTCGATCACCTGCGCCAATTTCCAGGACAGTGACCGACTCTCTCCCCAATTTACGGAGCACATCATAATACCGGCGGGCAATCGGTATTTTCCAAATATCCCCGAAACGGCTCGCGATCATTTTGCGTTGCTCGAACAACTGACTCCAGTCGATATGATTCAATACAACTCCCTGTAGTCGTTGAATACCGGAAGCGAGTTAAGCCTTCGCACAAATTGCTCCATCGTGTACTCGGCAAAAAATCTGGACTTCCCCCTGAATTGCAGTTCCTGGCGTTCATTTAAATCCATTTCTTCCAGGACTTTCATTTGTTTCGCCAGGATTTTTGCATTACCTGCCTCGAATAATAACCCGGCATCACCAACAACTTCTCTGGGACCGGCCGCATCGCTACAAATGATCGGAATTTCAGCCAGCATCGCTTCCAGCAGGACAATCCCAAATGCCTCTTCGACGCCAGACGTAAAGACAAACCCATCGAAAGCTCGATAGATACGGTAGGCACCGGGTACGTTACCCGTGAAAATAACGTTCGGCTCGATGCCAAGATCCCGCGACAGGGATAACAGGCTCGCGTATCTTGGCCCGCCGCCTACTATCACAAGGCAATTATCTGGAGAGACTATTTCAGCATAGGCCCTAAGCAGAACATCATGATTCTTCTTTGCAACAAGTCGGCCTACTGCGGCATAACAATACACATGATCGGGGATTCCCAATTCACGCCTCGCCTCTTCCGGACTCAGCAGTTCAGTCGCCAATTGAGAATCAAGCGCATTTTCCAGTGTATGGATTCGGTGCTGCTCGGCAAGAGACGGGCAGTAACGCAGCACATCCTGGCGAACAGAATCCGAAACTGCCAGAAGATGAATATTGCGGCGCCAGAAGGTGACGAACAGCGCTCGCGTTACACGTTTGAATACGCTGTGTTCGTGAGCAACCCCTAACAATACAGCAATGGGGAAAAAGTAACTCATGATACCCGTCAGGTATATTGCCTTGTACCGATGGGCAATCACGATGTCGTAGCGATTTTTCCTGAATATCCCCGCCAGGCGAAAAATTAATGCCAGCTTGAATCCCCTGAGTGATCCTTCCCGCTGCTCAAAGAACAGCACCCTGTCACCACCGGTTGCCTCGACCACGGACGCGTCTTCGGAACCTCGTAAATAGAGGGTCGTTACGTGGGAACTAGAGAATGCTTCGCAGTAGAGACGACAGACATTCTGAAACGGACCCTGATAGTCATGACATACCTGCAGCACCCTTAGTGATTTAACCTGTTCCTGTCCGGATTTAGACATTGAGGGACAGCATCAGGTGGCCTGCTTCGTCACCAACAGGTCTTCAAGCATCAGAAATTGGAGGTCGGATCCAAAGAACATATTGAGCGCATCCGTTGGCGAACATACCATGGGTTCACCGCGGCGATTCATCGACGTATTCAGTACCACCCCGTTCCCCGTCAGCCTCTCCATTTCTTTGAGTAAAGTATAGTACCTTGGATTCGTTTCTTCGCTGACTATCTGTACCCGTGAAGTTCCATCTTCATGAATGACCTCAGGAATTCGTTGTTTCCACTCTGCAGAGACATTAAATGTAATGGTCATATAGGGAGCCGCATGGTCAGTACCGATCACATCCGCTGCAATCGTATCTAGAATGCTCGGACAAAATGGCCGCCAGCGTTCACGAAATTTGATCTGCTCATTGATCTTGTCCGCGATGCCTTTGTGACTCGGACAACCCAGGATGCTCCTGCCGCCAAGCGCCCGGGGCCCAAACTCCATCCGACCCTGACACCAGGCGAGAGGATCTCCATCAGCCAGTATCTGCGCGGCTCTACCGGGAACATCATCAATTCTTTCAAAAACCGGCTTTTCCTGATGCGACTTGCACGCATCTATACATTCCTCAGTCGTGTACCGCGGTCCGAGATAAACGTGTTTCATTGTTTCAGGCGGGACTGATCGCTTCCAGCTTGCATAAGCTGCAGCGCCAACAGCAGTACCAGCATCACTTGCGGCGGGTTGGACGAAGAGTTCCTTCACATAAGGCAGCTCCAGGATCTTCTGATTGAGTTTGACGTTGAGCGCCCCGCCACCGGCAAATACCAGTTTGCCGGTTTCCTTCAGTATGTCCCCCAGATAGGTGTCGATAAGTTGCAATGAAATATCTTCATATAACTTCTGGATTGAAGCCGCGTAATGAATATAAGGATCATCTGCGATATCACCTTTACGCCTGGGACCAAGCCAATCGATCAGCTTCTGGCTGAAAAAGAATCCCTTACGGCCTTCCTTGTATCGTCGAAGGCCAACTGTATTGACAAGTTCAGTGTTGACCTTGATGTTTTTGCCATCGAATTCAATCAGGCGGGACAAATCGTACAGATTTGGATCCCCATAGGGCGCCATCCCCATTACCTTGTATTCACCGTCGAGCATTTCAAATCCCAGGTATTCGGTCACCGATGCATATAACTGCCCCAGGGAATCGGGGTCATAAAATTCCTTTATTTTATGAATTTCCCCATTTTCGCCGTATCCAAAAAAGGTCGTGACATATTCGCCTTTACCATCTATGCCGAGTATCGCCGTTTTTTCCTTGAAGCCACTCAAATGATAGGCACTGCTGGCGTGTGCCAGGTGATGCTCAACTGCATCAAATTCAATGTTATCCCAGTTAATGCCCAGGTCATCAAGGAGCTTGCGCACTCTCCTTACGTTTCTGCGGTAGTGGCGATTGCCGTTGAAAATTGCATCCAGCGATCTCTCTGGCGCATACCAGTAACGCCTCGCATAGTGCCAACGTGCACCGGAGAGAAGGCTGACTTTGGCGAAAGGAAAGGCAACAACATCGATATCATTCGGTTTCAGGCCTGCATATTGCAGACAGAATTTTGCAGCCTCAAAGGGCATTTTGTTTTTCGCATGCTTATCGCGGGTAAACCGTTCTTCCTCGGCTGCCGCAACCAGTTTTCCATCAATATATATCGCCGCAGATGGGTCGTGGGTCAATGCACCCGACAAGCCAAGTATTTTTAAAGACAAGTGAACAACTCTATAAAACTACAAAGTTGCGTATTCTAACCGAATGAAAGCTCCCCTTCTGAAAATTCTATAGGACTGGAAATAATAGGGATAAAGGAAACTTTCGCAGCCACCACGCGATACTTCATCACTATCGCAAGTTACCTTCAGTCATTGCTCAACTCCGGATTTCTAAAAGCGTTGAATCAAGCGGAACCCATGTTTGACAAGCTCCAAGGGTCCTCTTATTAGGGTCTATCCAGACCCGGAATCAGGATCTATCGGGGCTGTCTTCCAGCGCCCGTTGCAATTTCCGCACGCTGCGCCAGTACGATTGCGACACCTCCCAGCGTTGCGGCAGACGCCAGCAACAGACGCAAAGTGATCAGCTCTGACAGCAAGAAGACGCCCCCGAAAGCCGCAATCAGCGGTACTGAGAGCTGGACGGTCGCCGCTCGCATCGCCGTCAGTCCTGGGAGCGCCGCATACCAGATAACATAGCCACAACCGGAGGTGAGTGCGCCTGACGTGATTGCGAGAGCCAGGCCACTGGTCGAGGCATTAAATATTGGCAAAAAGAAAAGACTGACAAGGAGTACAAGGGGCACTGAGTAGATGAAGTTTCTGGCCGTCGCCTCAAGGGAGTCCACAACGTCCCTGCCCAGCAACGAATAAAATCCCCAGGCGACGCCTGCCACAGTCATGAGGACTGCGCCGAGTGGATCGGGCGCGGCTACACCCGGTAGTACCAGATAGATCAATCCAAAAATCGCCAGAGAAAATCCTCCCCATGAAGGCAGCGGGAATCGTTCTCCTTCACGCAGCGCGACCGCAAACATTGTGAGCTGTACTGAGCCAAAGAGCAGCAATGCGCCGGTGCCAGCGCTGAGGGAAAGATAGGCGAAAGAAAAGGTCGCCATGTAAGTAAAAAGCATCGCCACGCTACGCCAGCGGGTCCGCTGACGCTTCCTCGGCCCTGTCCGAAATAACACCATCAAACCCAGCGTTACCGCCCCGGCGATGATCCTGACAGAGGTAAAGGTCGCCGCATCAATCAGCCCCTGCGCTAAAGCCAACCGGCACAGCAAAGAGTTGGCAGCAAAGGCCAGCATGGCAACAGCCGTCAATGACACAGTGCGCGCGATCGTTTGTATTTTTATTTCGGACATGACCCCAGCACCTCAAGATAACTCAGCCGCAAGGAAAGAAAGGCGCTTGAACGGACGCATCAAGGTTAATCGGCAATGGCGTCATGCATCTGAAGCTGCCCCGGAAGTCTTGGGAGCCTCTGATCAATCGGTAGAGCGCTCTCTTTCCAGCATTATTTTCAATCCCCCTGTGAGCCGTTCTCTCGCCGTTCCGGTGTTACCTTTTTCAAGGGACTCGATCCCTTCTTCCAGACGAAATCTGGGTACCTTCTCCCGTAATTTCTCGATGGCCACCAGTGCTGCGTCATTCTCTCCAAGAGCGGAAAGCAGGTTGGCCTGAATCAGACAGGCACTATATTCGCCTGGAGACCAGAGCTCCCACTCTTCCGCATGGGAAAGCGCCCTTTCATAATCGCCGAGAATACAACAGGCAATCGTGAGACCCCTGTGATTGAGACCTAGTCCTTTAGGTGCCTTTTCTGCCAGCGCTTCGAAAATGGACTTGGCTTCTTCTGCTTCATCGGCGCGAAGAAGGACATTTGCCAGGGTCATATGTGAAGGTGGAATAGGTGCCAGAACGAGGGTTCTTCGCGCTAGTGAAATAGAACGACGCTTTTCACCGAGGTTCATATAGGCGGTCGCGGCAATAGCAAGTACGGCAGCGTTTCCAGGTGCGAGCCTCAGGGCGGATTCGATTTCGCTAAGTGACAGCTTGCGATCAGCGTCAGGATCTTCACTGAGATCTGCTACGACGTCCTGCGCGAGTACGTCAGCAAGGCGCACATGCGCGACACCCGATGAGGGATCAAGCGCGATGGCACTTCGAATCAAGGTTTGCCGTCGCTCCCGACCTTCCCGGTTATTCACTGGACTCGCCGCAGCAAGCGCCAGCAAGCCCCAAGGACCAAGTTCTTCCCGAGGGGTACGCAGGATGCGCTGGAAATTATCGTTGCCCGCAGCAGAAGCAACCGCATTACTGATCTTCTCCGTGAGAATATCCTGTGCCGCACCAATATCCTCAACGGATTCATTGAAGATGTCCGTCCAGATATGGCCGCCTGTCTCCACTTCAATGAGCTGTGCAACCACTCTGAGATTATTGCCCACCTTCCTGACGCTGCCTTCCAACACATAGCGCACGGTCAGGGCGCGGCCTACTTCGCGTACATCAGATGCGCCTCCTTTGAACTGGTAGCTTGAGTTTCTGGCAGCCACAAAAAAGGTCGGGTTCTGCGCAAGATGAGTAATGATGTCTTCCGTCATACCGTCCGCAAGACCTAACAGCGTGGTATCGTTGGTCAGATCATCCAGGGGAAGAACCGCGATGGAGGGGCGCTCATCCCCCCTTGGGACAAGCTCCTCCTTGACCTCCCGGATCGACCCGAGTGTTTGCCGGATACCTTGAAGGAGGCGTTCCAGATCACCATTGGTCTGTTCTTGTTGCGGCCAACCGATGAGCTTTGCCGCTTGTGTGCGGCGAAAGGCGAAGGGTAATTCAATGTCGTCCAGAAGAACGGGAATGAGGATGTCCTTCTCGAGACCAAAAAGAGCTTCCCGCCGGACCCAGTCTGCATTGACAGATGTTTTGGTCCAGGCGACGACGACGCAAGCTGCCTCTGCAATCGCCTGCTCAATCATGTCGTCGAAGCTGCTCCCGGGGACAATATGCTGGTCCCACCATACGGACCAGCCCTGTGCCTTGAAGGTCTCAACAAGCGGGGCAATCCGGTCCCGGTCCTTGCTTGCATAACTGAAAAAAATATCAGCCACTGGCGCTCCTCGAGACCCGGGTAAATGCGGCCATCCACTGATTCTGCAAACCGCGGTCCATCGTCAAGAAACTACCTCCAGGGACAGTAGTGTGTCTAACGCTAGTTTATGAAACTAAGATTCGGCCGTACTGGGCCCGATCATGGTTTTTACTTCTGTAATACGGGTGATCGGGAATCCACTCTTTTGCGCATGTTCCCTTATGATGTCCTCGTCCCTGGCCATATAGACGCAGAGCGTCATGTCATTGACAACATAGGACTCAATCCACTGAATGTCGGGCCCCAACTCTTGCAACACAGCATTCGAAGTCTTCGCGGCTGCCCGGAATTCATCCGCACTCGAGTTTTCAAAGCCTGGTAAGGCTCTTTCGATAAGGTATTTCTTCATGGTCCCCTCCTCAGGGCGAAGTATTGCAAAATCCCATAATACCTGCAAAACCGGGTTCACACCCGGCTGTCAACCCAACCAACAAAAACAGCACCCGCTTGGTCAGAATACAAGTTGTCCCAGGACGACCCCCGGGGTCAACTCAACAATAGCGATTCCTCCCCGGCGGCAACTTTCCTCGAGGACGCTCAAACTCTATCCGACACGCGTTAAAGACTTAACCCATACTGTGAAGACAAATCCCGGAGCAGACCGGAAAATCTGGATTTAAGTTGGGGACTGTCCTGCCAGTTTTCCATGAATCGCTCAAGGTCGCGGCTAAACGCCTGCTCAAAACTCTGCCGGCTTCTGTGTTCCTTCATACCATCCAGGTCCACCATGACCGGCCCCTCATCCGTCATGACAAAATTCGTCGCCTTCAAATCGCCATGGGAAATCTGTACATCTGATAAATCCTGAAGAATACGGGTAATGGCTTCCAAATCGCCATTTGGATCAGCCAGCAAACTTTCCAATGCGTCAGGGCCTTCGATAAATTCCGTGATCAGGTACGCCGTCGTCCTTATCGGTCCCATCCGGTTCTCAATCATGGCGACTGGCTTCAGCGCCGGAATACCGAGGAATTCCATACGGTGCGCATTGCTCCAGGATTGCCAGGCGCGGCTTTTTCGGAACGCCCGCCGCAGACCATGCCAGGGACTTTTAATGTTGTATCTCTTTATCACCAGGGTACGATCGACCAGTCGTATAAGCGCTACTGTTGAAGAATTGCCATCCTTTAACATCAGGCCCGCCTCGATAAACCTGTCGGGATCTTCCATGATTTCTGCAAGTTCATTGCAGTAGGCTTCTCTCTCACACACTTCAAACCTGGTGAACTTCGACCAGCATAAAAACCGGGTGCAATCACGAAATGTCTTGCTGATGTAGTTTCGTTTTCGGGTTTCCCTGCATCGTAAAACTTCACTTCGAAATCGCCGCAATCGGACTTCATCGGGCCTCCACCCTCGATACTCTTCGTACTGGCGGAACACATCGTCTATCAGTAAATCAAACCGCGGATAAAATTGCGCAAAAAACATAGCCAGATTCTTCATACTGGATCGTTCCGGAAGCGGACCCTCGCCTTTTCGCTCTACTGCGCCACCATCAATGGTGCTGATTTTCCCTTCACTGAGAAGAAAGTTGGCCAGGTGAATATCATTTTGAACAACACCATGGTCATGTAGTTTCGCCAGAATCTTCATTACCCCTGCAAGGATTTCGATCCGTGCTCGGGAATCATGGGATAAATTCCACTGCTGCGCAAAACTGACAGCACCCGACAGATAGCGGAAAACCAGCAGACGGCCGTTTTCAATCTCTCCTTCCCATAACAAGTCCGGTGTACTGACGTCTGCCTGGGCAAAAGCCAGGACGCCAGTCCGCTCGCGAAAAGCATGCTTGTCAGCAGTTCTACCGAGGAACGTCTTGACCAGCACTTGCTGTCCTTCATGTTCTGCCAGCGCGACGATTCTTTTGGCCGGCAACAACCGCAGAACGGATAAAAATAATAATGCGACCTGACCCCCACCAGGTTTATTAACCAGAAGGCGAAAAGGCACCTGAACATCACGCCTTGCATTGATGAGGTCACTGGCATCAAGCGTTTTCATGATTGTTCCTGAAACTCTGCCTCACTCTTTATCCATCCACTGTTCACTGCCTGCCATCAAAAAATGACAGGATCTTTCTAACCCGTTTCTTATGCACAACATCCAGCTTGTTCAGGCCCGCATAGCGCAGGTAAAACTTCAACCGCCGGGTTCGGGAAAGCACATGGCGTGCGATCTTGTCCAGGCAAGCCAGATCTTTGATCACACCTCTTCTTAACAGTGGGCTCCACAAGAATCCGCTCAATTGCCGACCCGCCGGGCAATCGATTATATAGACTTCCGTATTATCACGAAAATCAGCCAGAATGTTGCGCCACTTTAGATCATTGTGCACAAATCCCTGCTCATGCATGGCACGAACGTAGCCCGATAGCCGATCAATGACATGATTTACCCAACTCCTGCGTGTAAAGCAAGTGGCTTCGCTCTGCAGCAGGCTGGCCAGGTCCGTGACGCCGGTTATTTCTTCTGTGACCAGCATTCCCTTTCTCCTGCCGATAAAACGCGTTTCTTCCCCATAGGCGACCAACCTCACCGTCGGTATGCCCAACTGATTCAGTCGTTGTACATTTTCCCACTCTGCTCGCACACGGCTTCGCCCCATGAGACGCCTTAAGAATTTACCGCGCTTTTCATACTTTTTGACGTAATATTTTCGGGATCCAACGCTGATGGTCACCAGACCGCTCATCCGGTTGCCATCAACTTTTTCTCCGGCGGCATCCCAGGTTCCTGAAAATGAGGGGAAGGCTCGGGACTCAGCGGCTGATACATCACAAAGCTGCCACCGCACTTTACTTACCATGCGTTTTACCCTGCGCGTAACTGTCTCGTTCCTGCAGATGAATAACCCAATCAGGCAGCCCGGCATTGTCTTGCAGATACAAGCGCATTGCTCGCCTGAGTACTGCACGCCAGAAATCCCCGTCTTTTTGCAAAATTTCACGCAAAGGACGTCCGGTATAGATCTTCATAAAGCGAAACAGATCACGATTTGTCAGCTCGAGGTCAAAGGTCGAGAAAAAGAGCCCACCAATATCCTTTACCTTCCAGCGAAAAGGTGTATTGCGCCTGATCTGTGCACGATGGAGGTCAATGAGATACACCACCGGCACTTTCTGATGACTCGAATCCAGATCCAGGAGGAAGTGGCAAATGTAATAGTCCCTATGATTAATGCCATTGTCATGCAGTAATTTCGAAACGGCAGCCAACTTTTTTACGAGTTTGCGTTTTAACACCAAGGACATATCCCCGGCGCATAAATCCTCAAGGCTCATGGTGTTTTCAAGTTCACGGGTGACGATGCACGAACGCATTTTTGCCGGGTTCCACCCTTCGCTGACATAGGCTACCGGGTGCAGGGTGTCGACCCCCAGATCGATCAGCTTTCCAAGGGCATGCCATTCATTTGAAGCATCGAGTACCGGCAATCTGAACTGCACCAGGTTTTTAAGTATTTCACGCCATCCGACACCAAAATGAGTCTTTGCAAAATAGCCTTTTCCTTTCCATTCGAATCGGAAAGTTTTCCGGTTCTCCACTTCACGGTAAATCTCTCCCTCGAGCGCGATTACAGATTGAAAAAGATTTTCGGAATCAACACAGTCTTTAAGATCATCAACCAGATATTGCATAAATAAAACCGTTAAGTATCGTTCAACCGTTCGAACTGGTTCTAGTTTATGTTAGAGGAGATAAAATCTGCTGCTTTCTGCGGCATGCTGTAGATGTCCGCTACTCTGGCGTAATAGAGTCCATTCTTCTTCCACGCTTCCCTCTTTTCCGAAGTTATCATGTCGAGAAGCAGTTTGTTAAAAGTACCTTGCCGAAACGGCGACGCAACCAGCTCCCCGGCCCGTGCATCGGTAACATGGTTTGCATAACCACATACATCCGTCGCCAGAACAGGCAGGCCTGAGACGATTGCCTCAAGGATCACTGTACCTGTATTTTCCACATAGGCCGGATGTACCAGCAAATCCGCAGCCAACAGGAATCTTGGGATGTCATCCCGGCCTCTCAATATTTCAACGTGATTTTTAAGATGGAGTCGAGTGGCGATGCGTTGGAAGGTTCCCGGGGCATCCTGACCTATTGCAATCAGCCTGGTTTTCTGTTTTACCGATTCCGGTAACGCATGCATCCCAAGCAGAATTCGATCCAATCCCTTGGTGATGAACCCGGAGCCGACCATCAGCAACAGATTTTCGTCCTCTGCAATCGCAAATTCCTTGCGCAATCCTGCGCGAATTTCATCACTGTCATCCGGTGCCACTCTGTCCCTGCCTATACCAGGAGGCAACAGATGAAAACGGGATAACGGTGTATTGTAGTATTTAAGAAAAACAGGTTTTTGCACTTCAGAAATCATCAGGATCTCTGTTTCAGCTGTTGGTTCAAATACAGCCCTTTCGAATCGAGAAAAGTGTCTATAGCGGGGTATGGAACGGTACAGTCTACCCCTCTGGGTTTGTGCCTTGTCTTCATAGCAGGAATCCGCCGCGTAGTAGACATCGAGACCGGGCATTTTGTTAAAACCAATGACACCGTCTACCGGCTCTAGCAGGAGATGATGACCCACCCACTGTGAAAATCGCCGGTATCTGGAATGGTTTGTAATTGCAGTGACCGGGACGATGATGACCTCAAACCCAGGTGGTACCGGACCTTGCCAGAGCAAGGTGTAAACCCTGATCTGATAA
>JACZXW010000120.1 GCA_022571415.1 Pseudomonadota bacterium | reverse complement strand
TCACTTGACCTAGGCGATGGGTCAGCCGAAACCGATCGCTTCGTCACGTTCACGGCCAGCCGCCGGACCGACATCTACGTCGAGGTAAGTTCGGCGCCTGATGTCATCTCGTCCTACACGGTGAACTTCGACGGGCCGTAACCAATCGGATCCCTGATTGTGACGGTGAGTTCAAGGGCTGGATTTGCCAACGTCCCGGCTTAGATTTCCCGGGTTGACCTGAAGGTGATCCCGGGCCAGCGCTCCTCGGTCAGGGTCAGGTTTACGCGGGTGGGGGCGAGATAGGTAAGGTGACCACCTCCATCCATCGCCAGATTGGCTTCCGCTTTTATGCGGAATTCTGCCAGCATTTTCTGATCCTCACACTCTATCCAGCGAGCTGTAAAGATATTGACCGGCTCATATCCACAATCCACCTTGTATTCATTTTTCAGGCGAAACACCACAACATCAAACTGCAACACCCCGATTGCGCCCAGAATCATGCTGTTGTTGTTGATTGGCATAAATACCTGGGTCGCGCCTTCTTCAGACAACTGGGTCAAGCCTTGTCTTAGCTGTTTACTCTTCAGCGGATCATTGAGGTGAACCCGGCGAAACATTTCAGGCGCAAAGTGGGGCACGCCAATGAATTTGAAATCCCTACCCACGGTAAAGGTATCCCCGATCTGGATAGTGCCATGATTGTGCAGGCCAATAATATCTCCTGACCAGGCTTCATTCGTCTGGGTGCGCTCGCCGGCAAGAAATGTTACCGCATCACTGACGCGAATATTTTTGCCGAGGCGAACATGCTTCATCTTCATGCCCTGGTCATACTTGCCGGAACATACTCGCATGAACGCTATCCGGTCGCGATGTTTGGGATCCATGTTGGCCTGAATCTTGAACACAAAGCCGGAAAAGTCTTTATCCCTGGAATCAATAAATTCACTGTCGGTTTCCCTGGGCAAAGGTGGCGGCGCATATTCAACAAAACCGTCCAGCATTTCCACGACGCCAAAGTTTTTCAGTGCGCTGCCAAAATAGACCGGCGCCAGTTTTCCAGCTAAATATTCTTCAAGATTGAATTCGTGACTCGCTCCCCGGACCAGGTCAATTTCGTCTTTCAACTCAGCAAGGGAGTCGCCTAGTGCTTCAGCCGCGGCGTCACTTTCTATCCCCTTGATGACCAGGTTGTTTACTTGGGCACGCTCCAGGCTGTCGGCAATGCTCGCGCCCACATCGGATGTCAACAGGTGAATTTCATCTTCAAGAAGGTGATAAATACCCTTGAACCTGGCACCCATGCCAATAGGCCAGGTCACGGGTGCACATTTTATCTTCAGGACCGCTTCAATTTCGTCGAGCAGTTCTATCGGATCCCTGATCTCCCGGTCCAGTTTGTTGATAAACGCGAGAATAGGGGTATCGCGAAGCCTGCAAACTTCCATCAGCTTGATGGTTCTACCCTCGACTCCCTTGGCGCCATCAATCACCATCAAAACGGAATCAACCGCGGTCAGTGTCCGGTAGGTATCTTCCGAAAAATCCTCATGCCCCGGCGTATCAAGCAAATTAACGATACGATTTTTATAAGGAAACTGCATGACTGAGGTCGTAATGGAAATACCTCTCTGCTTTTCCAGTTCCATCCAGTCCGAGGTGGCATATCGGTCAGACTTTCTGGACTTGACCGTACCAGCCAGCTGGATAGCCTTTCCATACAGCAGTAACTTTTCTGTAATGGTGGTCTTACCGGCATCCGGGTGCGAAATAATCGCGAACGTCCGCCGTTTATTGACTTCCTGGTTGATCATGAAATTTATTTAAGGGACCTAGGCTTGTTGCGTGCGGTGACTTTCAGGAGCAGAAAAGCGACGCATTATAGCCATGCCACCGTCAATGCAACAGCTGGATATGCGAAAAAACCATCCCAGAGGCCAGTTCCTGCGGAACTATTGCTTTGATAGCAGTTCCAGGGCAAGTACCAGCGCATCTTCCCGGCCCACGTATGCGGGATAGTAGTCTTCCCTGACGCCTATTTCATTGAAGCCCATATTTTCATAGAGCTTGTAGGCAACAAGATTGGACGGGCGAACCTCGAGATACACCCTTTTTGCCTTTTTTATCCTGGCCCGGGTCAACAGATGTTCCACCATGATCTTGCCAAAACCATGTCCCTGGCAGTCGGGATGAATGCACACATTGAGCATATGCGACTCCCCGGCTGCAACAGACAAAATACCGTGACCAATGACCTTGTTCACACAGGATATGAGCCAGCACTCATACCCGGATTTCAGACAATCCCTGAAAATTCCCTCGGTCCATGGATGGGTATAGCTCCTGCGTTCGTTTTTCATGACCCTGGGCAGGTCATCCAGCTGCATCGGCTGAAGGTCACAATCGAGGGCAACACTGCTCACGATGGACCCCGTACCTCATTTAACCGCTGCCAGAGATTCCTTTTACCCACGGCCCCCATGCAAATTTCATCGATGGAGTCCAGGGTAAGTATCTTCCGTCCGCCAAGAACCGTCGGGGACTGGGCCAAACCAGGGATTGCACCCACGGTATCGCTGCCGAAAACGAGTACCAGTGATGGCAAACTCTCTAATCTTTGCAGCACAACCTCCTCTGCCGTCTTTCCCGGCTTGTCACTGGATTCTCGCCTGGACATCGGCCACTTCAAATTATTCAAGGTTGGTTGCTGGGCGCTGCCACTCATGCTCAAGGCAATGTCAGCGATAAAACGTCTGGCAGCAGGAGATATAACCTCTTGATCATCCTTAAGCGACAGGCAGACGCCAAAGGATAGATAGTTCAGAAAGCAGAGGTGAAATTCAGGCTCACTCGCATCCACCAGCACAGAACCGCCAGGGTCGCCTGGAGATCTGTCCCTGGGTACCCATACGTCGATACCCATTTTTTCGAGGTAGGCACTTCTCATGAGGGCCAGTTTAAGGGTGTTTGGGGTCGGAGTAAAAAAATTTGGGGTCGGAGTAAAAACGCGACCAGGTCTTTTCCCTACCTCAGAAATCAAGTTTTTACTCCGACCCCAAATTTCCCTCCGATCCCTGCGGATGGATTGGCCGGGTGGCGGAGAAGAAACAGAACGAACCCATGAATGCACCACCGGCCAACAAGGCAAATGCAATTTGATAGTCGCCGTAAGTATCTGCCATGTAACCTGCAAATAATGGACCCGTGGACATGCCTAACATCACGATCAGGGATGAAAACCCCATAATCGTGCCAAACGACGATGGCCCAAAATAGTCTGCTCGAAGCGCAACCATCAGGGGCCCGCGTATACCCCAGGCAAGACCGTGTAACATTGCAAACGTCAATACCATCAATGGCGTGTCGGCATAAGCGAGCAGTAACAGTCCCAGCGTATGTGCCGACATACAGGCGATACAAATAAATCGCTTGTTGAAACGATCCCCAAGATATCCTCCGCCGACCTGCCCCAACATTTGAAAAGCAGTCATCAGCGCCACGACCAGACCCGCCTGGGAAAGGCTGTAATCCAGGTATTGAGTCAAATGTGGTACCAGATGCACCATAACAGCGGATACCGTCAACAAGGCACACGCATGACCTATTGAAATAAGCCAAAACGCCCGGGTTCGCATGGCCTGCCGCGCAGTAAAATCCTGGCCACCAAAGAAATTCGGAGAACTGCTGCCCGAAGCCTGATCATCAGCGATACCATCCGGGTACTCGCCAAAATCGCGGGGTTTGTGCCGCACGACCTGGACCAGGGGCAGGCCCACAAGGATAACGACGACTCCGGAAATCATCGCGGTCGCACGCCAGCCAAACGCTTCCATACACAAAATGATGACGGGGACCGACAACCCGCCGACGGAAAATCCGATCTGGGACAGTGCGACCGCTTTCGCCCTGTGCGTAGAAAACCAATTCACCAGTGGCACCATCAAGGTGGCAAATCCACCCAGGCTGGAACCAACTGCAATCAGGGCGAAGGTGAGGTAAAACGTAATCAGGCCGTCGATCTGGCTGAACATGATGAACCCAATACCGAATATCAGGATCCCAATTCGCAGGATTACCCTCGGCCCAAACCTGTCAACCAACCAGCCCTGGAGTGGGCCGAGGATTCCACTTTCGATTCGGGTCAAGGCAAAGGCACCGGCTACTAATGTTTTACTCCAACCAAAATCCTCCTGCAGCAATACCACATAAGCGCCATAAGATTGCATCCACAACAATCCTGACAGCATCTGGATGCCTCCAGCGGCGCCAACGATGTACCAGCCATAGAACACACTTCCCGTGGGTCTTAGGATGCGATCCAACTTCTGTAACTGCGACTCCATCTGATATCCGATGATACGCGAGTCAAACCGCAATTTGTCGACAAGCCCGGTTCGCGTTTACCTGGCCAATACGATCTGACCAGGTGGGTTGCCCAGGCCCGGTTGCGGGTGGACGAGAATGATCGACTTGAGGAGGTTCGCCTTGATGCACGCGAAAAGCAGCAATTTACCACATTCTATTCTCAGAGAGTTACAGGCGATAGTCGATGTTTTATCTTAATAAAGAGCCATAAGTTATTGATTAAATTATAATATCAATCTACAATCGCCAAATGTTTGACGGAGCCTCCTCTCGACTTCGCTCACCAGCAGGAACGATTTTTTCTGCCATGCCCGGGACGCTCTCAAATTTACTCAATCTGTCCCTGAACCCTGATACAGACATGCAGCAACTGGTTGCTATTGTGGAGACGGAGCCTGTCATCCTGGCGGAATTTCTACAGATGGAATCACCGGTCCGGCTGGAGTCCTGGCATCAGCCTTTCGACAGGACACACTTCCTTTGTACCGCGGCAAAACTGGGAATGCAGCTTCTGCAAAACCCAATTTCTATTGAACAATGGCAGGCCATTGATTCGCAACGGCGCTTTGCCCTGTTGCAAAGTTACATCGGAGAGAACCTCGCCGATGCCATCGACTACACGCCGGTGCGCGAGGTAAAACTAACCGCGTTACTTGCAACCCTGAGCGATCAGTTCATGGCGCCTCTCCCTGCTACATCAAGGGATGCCATTCGTTTTCAGCACACACCTGCTGATTCTCTGGCGGATACTCAAGAACTGATTCGAATTGTTGCTGTCACAACACAGCTGGCGCAAAACCCGAAGGCACAAATTCAGGAAGACTACCTGGCTGGCTGGGGCCTCCCGGACGCTAACCTTGACGATATCATCATGACAGCCTGTGACAGCATCAAGCACCTGTTAAAGACGCCCCCTCGCGATCCGCCTGCTGAACAATATGACGGGGACCTGAAAAATCTCAGTCGTGCGCTAAACGCATTTCAAGTTAAGACCTTACTCGACCAGCAGTTTTTAACAAACCATCCCCTGCCTGTCGAAATCAGGCGTCTTGGTGCTCTACTATTCGGACTGACCGATTGTCGCCTTTTTATCCGTAAAGATGATGGGTTCAGCTGCCAGTCGAGACTTATTACTTCAACAAACAGCATCGTAACCAGGGCTGCCGTAACCGGATCAATTGTTACAAGCGCGGATACCACAATGATGGTGGTGGACCAGCAGATGCTCGAGGATTGCGGTTCAGAATTTCTACTGGCTCTGCCGGTGATGCAAACCAATAAGGTCACGGCCGTGCTTGTGGCAGGCTTCAATTCTCCAGACCTGACAGAGAGACAACAAGGTCTGCACATTTTTGCGGCTTCCATCAATGACGCGATGTCAAATAACAGTAACAAGATAAGCGTGGCACTGGTACAAAGCACGGCAAAAAAAATAACCCATGAGGTGAACAATCCATTTTCAATTGTCCAAAATTATCTGAAAATCCTGTCCCTGAAACTGGGAGACGAACACGAAGCGCAGAGTTCC
>JACZXW010000119.1 GCA_022571415.1 Pseudomonadota bacterium | reverse complement strand
TGAGGTTTTTCAACATCCTGCTGAGGATTCGTATTGTGATGTCGTCCCTGACTCACTATGGTTCTATTATTATTGCCTGCCCAAACCCAAGGATGGTAGGGAAATCGAGGGTCTGACCGTTGCGATAGACCTGAACCGTGATGGTATCCCCGGGTTTCTTGTTGCGTACTTCCATCATGATATTTTGTCCGTCTATCACCGGCGTGTCCTCGATACGGGTGATTACGTCTCCCGGTCTGATGCCGGCGCGTTTGGCGGCGCCGCCTTCATCGACGCTCTCCACCAGCATGCCTCTGATGTGATCGACGCCAAAAAAATGTTGACTGGATTGGGCGTTCAATGCCTCGCCGGTGATAACGCCGAGATACCCGGAGTTTCCTTCGATGGCCTGCTCGACCATCGCTGCCATAGAGCTCAGCGCGATGCTAGCCGGCGTTGCGAATCCGATACCTTCGAAATTTCCGGATTCGGAAAAAATGGAGGAGTTGATCCCGACTAATTTGCCATCGCGATCGATAAGCGCACCACCAGAATTACCCGGGTTAATTGCGGCATCGGTCTGGATAATTGATAGCGAGTCGTCGGGGTTGTTGGTGAGTGCACTGACGATACCCTGGGATACGGACTGGCCAATGTTTCTCGGATAACCAATCGCGAACACCAGGTCACCGACTTCGAGTTCCTGTTCATTGCCGACTTCAATAGGGGACAGGTCATCCATATTGATATGCAGAACCGCGAGGTCGTTGGCCTCATCCCAGGCAACCACAGTTGCAGCTATTCTACGACCATCGTTCAGGGTCACCTCGGTGTCGAAGGCACCGAACAATGCGAACATCGTGTCTACGATATGAAAGTTGGTGAGAATAAAGCCTTTATCGCCAACGATGACACCAGAGCCGAGGCTCGATTTTTCACCCAGAAGCAAAATCAGCCGGTTTTCGGATTCCCGTTCAATGGATTCCACATTGACGCTGGTGGAGTTGATACTGACTACCGAGGGTGCAGCCAATCTGATGGCATCGGCAAATGAGGGTTGGGCAGGGGGCTGCGTCAGCCGCTCATTTATCCTCTGCTCGGTGAACTGTTGCAATTGTTGATATTGCAGAAATACAATTGCCACCAGTATTCCAGAAACTGCCGGCCAGCCCAGGAAATTTAGGTACTTGCTGAAACGGTCCATTGTTTTGCACCTGGCGTTGCTACTGCAGCTCTATGCTAGTATGGGTAGGTCAATCAAATATACCGCGTTGTGGGGGCAGATTCCAATGACAGTGAGCCTCAAAGAGCTTGAGGCTGAACTCAAGCGATTACTCAAGCCCGAGCAATTTGACGATTATTGTCCAAATGGCTTGCAGTTCGAAGGACGCTCTGTGGTGCGGAAAATTGTAAGTGGCGTCACCGCGTGCAGGCCATCATGTGACGGAAAGATATGGCGTGCAGGCGCTTGCCCGGCTCCAATCGATTCGATTGAATACATTCAGAGCGCGCCTATATTATTCCTTCGGATTCCATCAGTTTGGTGACCCGATCCAGGCATTCTTCCAGGGATAAATCCGCTGTATCCAGTTCCAAATGGGTTAGAGATGGCGGTTCGTATGGGAAAGATAAACCGGGGATATCTGTAGAACTCGAGCCCTCTGCGGCAGCGTACAAGCCGCTTGGGTCACGCTGGATGCATACTTCCATTGGTGGATTCAGAAAAATGATATAGCAGTTATCCCTGCCGATGACGCTACGGGCATGTTCCCGCGAGTCTTCGTTGGGCGCTACAAACGATGCGCAGCAGATGACACCTGAATCGTTGATAAAACGCGCCACGTGGGCACTGCGTCTTAAGTTCTCGGCGCGTCCGGCAGCATCATGGGGCAGGTCTTTGCTGATACCAAGCCGCATTGTTTTGCCGTCGAGGACAGTACTGACCCGTCCACGATCGAACAATTTTCGTTCCAGTCCGTGGGCCAGTGTCGACTTGCCGGAACCGGAAACGCCGATGAACATGATCGTTGCCGGCCGTTGTCCATAACGCGCCGCGCGTTCTTCCTTGGTAACATGAATATTACTGATTACAGCAGTGGCGGATTGCGCTTGTGGGGCGCAGTGGATCATGCCGGCACCGACGGTCACATTGCTCAAACGGTCGATAACGATAAAGCTGCCGGTGGTGCGATTGTCCTTGTAACCATCGAAGCAGACTCTCTGTTCGAGAGTAACTTTCACCAGGCCAATTTCGTTAAGCCCCAACTCCGGAGCGGGATTCTCTTCCAGAGTATTTACGTCGATCCGATTGCGGATCGTGCTCACCTGTCCAGTTAGTGTCCGGGTGCCGAGCTTGAAGTCGTAATGCTTTCCTGGCAGCAGGGGACTTTCAGTCATCCACACAATGTTCGCTTCAAAATTGTCCCTGGTCGTGGGCAAATTGTCAGGGTGCGCCAGCATGTCGCCGCGGCTTACATCGATTTCATCTTCGAGTGTTATGGTAATCGCCATTTCGGTATGGGCGAGTTCCAGTTCTTCATCGAAGTTCACAATTGATTTGACGCGGCTGGTTTTTCGGGAAGGCAGTACGATGATTTCATCACCCTTATGCACCACGCCAGAGGCCACTGTGCCACAGAAACCCCTGAAATTGGGATTCGGACGATTTACGTACTGGACCGGGAAGCGGAAATCGGAATAATTTCTGTCATCGGCAATTTTCACGGTCTCAAGAATTGACATCAGCGCCTCGCCCTCATACCAGGGCATATGCTCACTGGCGTGAACCACGTTATCGCCATTGAGGGCGGACAGGGGGATGAAGCGAATATCTGCCGGTTCCAGTTTTTGGGAAAATTCATGGTACTCGGCTTTGATGGCTGCAAAGACACTCTCCTCGTAAGCGATCAAATCCATTTTGTTAATGGCTACGATGATGTGTTTGATGCCTAGTAGGGATGCAATATAACTGTGTCTACGAGTTTGAGTCTGAATACCATTTCTGGCATCTATTAGAATGATAGCCAGATCGCAGTTTGACGCTCCCGTCGCCATGTTTCGAGTGTATTGTTCATGGCCTGGCGTATCGGCGATTATGAATTTACGCCGGGCAGTTGAAAAATAACGATAGGCAACATCAATCGTAATCCCTTGCTCGCGTTCCGCCTGTAAGCCATCAACTAGAAGTGCCAGGTCTATTTTCCCACCGGTGGTTCCCGATTTTACGCTGTCGGCTTTTATTGCTGCCAATTGATCTTCATAGATCAGTTTCGAATCGTGTAGAAGACGACCAATCAGCGTGCTCTTGCCATCATCGACGCTGCCACAGGTTAACAGGCGTAATAATTCCTTACGCTCATGTTGGGCAAGATAGGCATTGATATCGGTACTGATTAATTCGGATTGATGGGACATATTGCGTGATTTCTATTTTTAAAAATATCCTTTGCGCTTTTTCTCTTCCATGGAGCCGGCCTGGTCGGAATCGATCAGCCGGCCTTGCCGCTCGGAGGTGGTGGTGAGAAGCATTTCCTGAATGATTTCAGGCAGAGTGGTCGCCGTAGAATCGACAGCACCGGTCAAGGGATAACAGCCTAGCGTGCGGAAGCGGACGGACTTCGTCTTGATCTCCTGGTCTTCCCGGATCGGCATGCGGTCGTCGTCTACGAGGATGTCGACGCCGTCGATATTGACCACGGGTCGGGGTTTGGCGTAATAAAGCGGCACAATATCGATGTCATTGAGGTAGATATATTGCCAGATATCCAGTTCCGTCCAGTTCGATAGAGGAAACACGCGGATGCTCTCCCCCTTATTGATCTTACAGTTATAGAGTTTCCACAGCTCGGGTCGTTGATTCTTTGGATCCCAGACATGGTTCTTGTCCCGGAACGAGAATATACGCTCCTTGGCTCGCGATTTTTCTTCATCGCGACGAGCACCTCCGAAGGCAGCATCGAAGCTGTGTTTATCGAGCGCCTGTTTCAAGGCCTGGGTCTTCATTACGTCGGTGTGTTTTTCACTGCCGTGGGTGAACGGGCCAATGCCGGCCTTCACGCCGTCAAGGTTAATATGGACGATTAAATCCAGTCCCAGCTTGGCAATCTGTTGGTCGCGAAACTCGATCATTTCGCGAAATTTCCAGGTCGTGTCGATGTGCATCAGAGGGAAGGGTGGCTTGCCAGGATAGAAGGCCTTCAAGGCGAGATGCAGCATCACCGATGAATCTTTGCCAATGGAGTAAAGCATTACTGGCTTGTCAAATTCAGCAACAACTTCGCGCATTATGTGGATGCTTTCTGCTTCGAGTTGCTTCAGGTGGGTGAGATTATATTCTGACATGGTGTTGCGTCATCACTGCCAAAGACATCGCGGCGGGCCCTGGTCCTCGCTCCTCGCTCTTTTCCCGGCTTATGCGCTTGGGAACCTCTGATTAATTGCTTGGCTGAGCGGGACTTTCCTCATTGCTGATCTCTTTGGGCTTGTCCAGACCAAAATCTTCGGCCAGTGCTCCCTTCTGCTCAGGATTTTGTTTGGCTGCGTAGTCCCTGGGGGGAAGCAGGGCGCTAGACTCTTCGTTAGCGCTGTTGGTATCAAATACCGCATCGGTACTGGTAGGTAAGAGTTTGCTGGCAACCTCAATGGAACAGAGATCCTGAGCTCCTGTCGCCAGGTGCTGATACACCTCTTTGTAACTTTCAGTCATGTGTTGCACCAACTCGGCGGTCATACTGAAATGGTCGCTGACACTTTCCTTGTATTCGAAATGGTTTTCTTTCAGGCTACGGATTTGATTTTCCAGTTCATGCACGCGGGACGGACTGGTGTTCAGGCGGCTCGCAAAAACCACGCCGATCACTAAACCAACTGCCAGAGCAGTAATTGCTGCTAACCAAATCATCAAGACATTGCCTCTTCATTCGTGCCTCTGAACAGCCACACTAAGGATGTTCGTTGGCAACAACAATAATCCAAATTATACATTAATTCGGCGGCATCGCTGTATTAAGTTCAAGTTCCGGCCTTGGCTGATTTTGTTTCGGTGGTTTCAACTGGCAAACATCCATAGAATGCCTCAGCTCGTTTTGTGAAAAATATGCAGACACTCGCCATGAACCCGCAGCTGCGCTATCAAAAAGACCTGGATGAAAGCCTGATTTCAGAAGACGAAGATCAGCGGCGTATGGTTTCGCACTTGCAGAATTTGTTTGAGAAATTAGTCACCGAAGAAGCGATCAAGCCCGGTATTCATGCCAGGGTTTGGCGCTGGTTTGGCGTTGATGAGCGTCGCAATGTCGGTACCCGAGGCATCTATCTCTGGGGTGGTGTTGGCAGAGGTAAAACCTATCTCATGGATTTATTCTATGACTGCCTCCCGTTTGAGAGGAAATTAAGAACCCATTTCCATCGGTTTATGCAGCGGGTTCAGCAGGATTTGGTACGGTATCAGGGTGCCAGCAACCCTCTCGAACTGGTTGCTGATCGGATCGCTGCCGAGGCGCTGGTTGTCTGTTTAGATGAATTCTTCGTCCTGGATATAGCCGATGCAATGATTCTTTCGGGTTTGTTCAAAGCCCTGTTCGAACGCCAGATTGTGCTGGTTACGACCTCGAATACGCATCCAGATCGACTCTATGAAAACGGCCTGCAACGGCAACGGTTTCTGCCGGCGATAGCGCTTATCAAACACCATACCCGTGTGATTGAATTACTTCCTGGTACCGACTATCGCCTGAGAAATTTGAGCCAGGCCACTCTCTATCACTGTCCGATAATTGACGAGACTGAGGCTTTGCTGTCGCAGAGTTTCTATGCTCTGGCGCCGGACAAATCCGAGATTCACGAGCGAGAACAGATTGAGATTCTGGGGCGCAAGGTGCAAACCCATTTCTGCGCAGAAGATG
>JACZXW010000030.1 GCA_022571415.1 Pseudomonadota bacterium | reverse complement strand
GAGCCCGCCGCGTGCCGTATTGATCAGAAAAGCAGAGGGTTTCATTTTTTCAAGTGCGGCAAGATTAATCAGGTTTTCGGTCTCCGCTGTGAGAGGGCAATGAAGGCTGAGATAATCCACTTCACTGATCAGGTCATCGAATGGCAGGTAACCCCTGGATGGGTTTTTGTTGCCAGGTCGTTGTGAAATCAGGATCTTCATGCCAAATGCCCTGGCGATAACCGCAACATTGCTGCCTAATTCCCCAAAACCGACGATACCGAGGGATTTGCCCTGTAATTCCGAGATAGGATGGTTGAGCAGACAAAATGCCGGGGCGTTTTGCCAGGCACCTGATTTCACATCATGAATATAGGCGCAAAGATTTGTTGAAAGCGCCAGCATCAGGCCAATGGTGTGCTGGACCACGGAGGGGGTCGCGTAAGCCACTGCATTACTGACAGTAATGCCCGCGCTTTTTGCTGCGTCAAGATCAATATTGTTGGTGCCCGTTGCCATGACGCTGATTAGTCGAAGTTTTCCTGCTATCGATAGTTTTTCTTCGTCCAGAACAATTTTGTTGGAAAGAACCACGGTCGCTTCCCTGATTCTTGTCGTTGTTTCTGCCCTACTGCTGGTGCCGTAGACCTGCCATTCGTCCAGAAGATCTGTAACCGGTGACAAATCGACCTCACCATTTCCGAGACTGTCCGCGTCAAGAATGACTCCCTTCATTTAGCTGGCGAACCGATCGAAAGCCTCTGCTTGCAACCCTTCGTTTAGCCAGCAAGCTTTTTCTGTGCTGAAGATATTAGCTTTTGGCATGATGTTGGGATCGTCAGTCAAGGAACCAGCGGGAACAACAAGTGCATCCCCACTCTTGTTAATGTACGGTACGCCCGATCCACAACTGGAGCAGAAAGATTTCGAAAACACTCTCGATGGGTGCTCATATTCAGTTATTTTTTCTCGACCTTCCAGCCATTTGATATTGTCAGGGTCTGTAATGATGTTAGATGCAAATGCGGAACCGGTGAGTCGCTGGCATTGCTTGCAGTGGCATAAGTAAAAATCCTTAAAATTGTTTTCAACTTCGTACTTTACCTGTCCGCAAAAACATTGGCCTCTTAGTACATTTTCCATGATACGAGTTTTCCATCCTGCCAAAGAGATTTCAGGGGGACAGTTTACCTAATTGAGCATCGCTGCACCTATTTAGTAAACTGTTTCCCGAATTCTGTGTGATCTTTCGTTAGAAGGTAGGGATATGGCAAAAGTTGAAACCCAAACGGTGACTTCGAGGCAGTTGTCTGTCGATAATGAAGCTACAATTCTTCCATTGGACGAGCTTGGCTGGGTAGGGGTTAATCCCGATACGGTCGAGCTAGGTAAGAAACGCCAATACCTGACTGCCAACAATGGAATTAAGGGGCTTGAGATCCTTCTCCCTGAAGAGATTGAGCGCGCGACGCGGATATTTTACCGGGATGGTTTCGTTGTTGTTCGCGATGTTCTGGACAGGACTCAGTTGGATGAGATTCGCCGGGGATGTGACCGCGTCATCCACGAAATGATGAACCTGGACAAGGATCGGATCGGAAATCGTGGTTCCCATCGTTATTCCTTCGGCAGTGCGAGCCGCACTGGACACCAGGTGCATCAGCCTGAATGGGCAACGCTAATTGACCTGCCCACGGTGACGCCAATTCTGACCTCAATATTCGATTCGAAAGATTACATTGTACGTGGCGGCGGAGGAGACTTTTGCTTGCCGGGAGCCATTGACTATCAGCCATTACATTCCGATATGGGCGATCGTCGCGTTTTCAAAAACAAGGAATCAGGAAAGGAATTTATCCTGGGGTCTTTCAAGGATCCAAGTGGGAGACTGAACTATCGGGACCTGCCATGTCCTTATGTCTGTTGTAATTTTCTGATGGTGGATTTTAACCAGCTCAATGGCCCCACACGGCAGATTGCAGGGACACAACACTCCCAGGAGAACATACCTGGGCTGGAAGAGGAGCCAGAGTGGATGAAATTAAGTACAGTATGTCCTGCGCCTGCCGGTAGTGTGCTCATTAGAGATCCTCGCGCCTGGCATGGAGGTACGCCCAATCTCTCCAACGAGGTCCGTGCTATTCCGAACATAGAATACTTTGCCCCCTGGTATAGGGAGCCGATGCCTGTTTCGATGCCAAGGAAAATTTTCGACGGCTTGTCGCCCCATGGCCAATGGATTTCGAGGTACATCGTGGCGGGGCAAGGAGAAGAATTAGACACGGGCTTCAGGAAAAACCTGGGAGGCACACCGCTGACCTCCAGAAGCAGGCCGACCCGGTGAAACTTATCCCCGAGCGAAACAGATCAGCAATTTTTGGCCTGCTCACCTGTGTTGTCGGCGCGGTGATTATATGGACTGCGCGACCTGGGGATGTGCAGGGTCACTATGGCCTCTGGTCTTTGTTGCCAGCCGCAATGACGATCATTATCTGCTTTGTCACGCGCAACGTATTGCTCGCCCTGCTGCTGGGTATCTTTACCGGCGGTCTGATCATTGGGCGCTTGAACATCATTGATGCGTTTCTTATACCGAGCCTGGGGAGTGAAAAGTATGCACAGATACTTCTCGTGTATCTTTGGGCCCTCGGCGGGCTTCTGGGCCTGTGGAATCGTAATGGCGGGGCACGCCACTTTGCCGAAACCATGGCAGCCCGGTTTGTGCATTCAAGAGTTTCAGCCAAAGTGTTCGCCTGGATCATGGGCATCGTCTTTCACCAGGGAGGAACCATTAGCACAGTGCTAACCGGGACCACCGTCAGACCGGTTTCTGATCAGCATCAGGTCGGCCACGAAGAACTCGCTTATGTGGTGGATTCCACGGCATCGCCCATTGCCACGATCATTCCTTTCAATGTCTGGCCGATCTACATCGCGGGATTGATTACCATCGAGCCTCTGGCCGGGCTGGTTGATTCCGAGGCAGACGCTATTGCACTTTTCTTTAGCGCCATTCCCTTTAATTTTTATGCATGGATTGCGGTGGGCATGACGTTGCTGTTCGCGATGGATCGACTTCCCCTATGGAATACGCCCATGCAGCGCGTGATTGATCGCGTCCAGTCTACCGGTAAACTGGATTCTGAAACTGCGGTGCCGATGCTATCCGCAGAATTGACCGAATCCCGGCTCGCCGAGGGTTATCGACCTGCGATGATTGATTTCCTTGCCCCCATGGGGACGCTGCTGGGGTTTTGCATCATCCCCTGGTTTTTAGGCGGTTCTCCGCTAGTTTTCGAAGGATTTGGACTCGCCGTCGTGGTGGCGCTTATTGTCAGCGTGTTGCGCGGGATGTCGGTTACAGATGCTTTCGACGCTGTCGTCACGGGTATAAAAGGCGTGACCATTGGCGCAATTGTATTGGGGCTCGCGGTCACCTTGGCGAGCGTATCGGAGCAGCTGGGTACATCAGTTTACGTCATAGAAGCAACATTGGATTGGCTCAAGGCATTGCCGTTTATTTTACCCAGCCTGCTGTTACTGATCTGCATGCTGGTTTCTTTTTCAATCGGCTCTTCCTGGGGGACTTACGCGGTGATTTTCCCCGTCGCACTACCTCTGGCATTTGCACTGTCTCAGGATCCTACTTTCATCCTGCTCAGTTTTGGCGCCATTCTTGGCGGCGCAGTATTTGGTGATCAATGCTCTCCCATCTCCGACACCACGATATTGTCGGCACTGGCGTGCGGCTCAGACCTGATGGATCATGTGACAACCCAGTTACCACTCGCCGCCTTCGCCGCGGCAGTTTCTGCAATAGGCTATCTAGGTTTCAGCTACTTCGTTTTGAATTAGCGCTGTAATTGACATGTTTGTTTAGTTGTTGCCTTTCAGGACGAACCAGAAAATATCAAATGGGACCTCCAACCTCCGCTGGCTTGTGGTCCCTCCGGGACTGCCTTCACTTTGGTCCGGAGCCCTTACAGGTCTCCTCCCGCCGTTCAGCACTGCGCTTTTACGGCTACGGTTAGAGATCCCATTTGATATTTTCTTTACTGATTCGCGACTGGATCTAGTTAGATTTATCGTTGATCCATAGCGGCCTAGCAGAAGGCTTGACCAGGCCTCACTCCGTAGCCTTCAAGCGACAGCGCTGAACGCAGGAAAGAGACCCGAAGGGGCTCTTGGACGAAGTGAAGGTAGCCCGGAGGGACGCAAAGCAGCGGAGGAGTGAGCCCTGGTCAAGCCTTCTGCGAACAGAGTCCTTTCGTTCTAATCAATTTCAGTTAACTTCCAAAGAGTCCTTGTCGGGCAAGGGTGGGTAAGGTGTCGAGGGTAGGGTCTGGTACCAGTAGGCGACGGATGCGATGTCATCCTGGAGGGGCAGGTAGCGTCGTCCGCTTCTCCATCCCAGTGCCTGAATGGTGATGCGAAGATCCTGTTTGAACCTGACCGGATCCGAGATGTGCCAGCGATACATGCCGAATCGCTGCTGACTGCTGTATCGTCCATCCGGTCGGATCACCTGGTGCAGTCCGGCCTGGGGTGTTGTAAATTCGCGGTAACCACCTTCCTCCTTGCCAAGGTCGAAATTGTAGGAACCGCAGAAATAGTCTTCTGTACCTGTCCCGCAGATAGTCGGGTACGCCTTATCGCCGTCGATGTAGAATTTTATCTCGCCTTCGCCCCACCAGCCACGGCTATTGCTTCCCCACGCCAGATAGGTACCGACGTATTGCCCCTGTCCACTGATGTTGTCAGCAATGGTATAAACCTCTTTAACACCTAAGGGGTTGGTTCGACGAAACTGTGCGTGAAAGTAGGCGACATCTTCCGGTATGGTTGTCAGGGTGTAGTTCACCTGGTAATAGAGCACCATGGACTCGTCGCCAATATTTGTCATGGTCATTCGACAGCGTTGTCGGAATGGCATTTCCCAATAACAGTTGAAAGCGCTGCCAGGGTTGACGCAAACAGCCAGGGAGGATAGCTGAGCATACTTTCCCCAGCCCATGGCGAAGAAGTCACCCACGGGGCATTCCACCGATGGTGTTTCCTGATCGTCCCAGTAAATACGCAGAATGCTGAAGCGCCAGTTTCCGGTTGGCGTCATCCAGATTTGCTGTATGGCACCTTCACCAGCAATATCTGCGATGGTGAAGGATTCGCCTGCCTCGATTACCACTGAGGGCGATATTTTCCATCCCTGGCCAAGGTCCCGGGCCGCCTCTGCACCGGTGCCGTGGGTCGCCATGCCACCATGGCCCTTGTCACCGTTAAAATTCTCCGGGCTGAGGGAACGACTTTCCGCATCGGACAGGCGGCTGAGGTTGCCCATGTGCATCCCCAGTCCGTTGAATTTCATTCAGTTAAGCTAAATCTGGAAAACTTTTGCCAATAGCCGCATTCCACTCTTCCGTGCGGGATGCCTGCGCGCTTAGTAGTTCGTCAGTGTCGCCGGTGATTGTGATACTGATGATTTTGTCGCCTTGCTCGATTGCATTGACAATATCCAGGTCCGCCGTTGCGCTGACTTCTCCAAAAATAGAATGTTTATCGTTTAGGTGAGGCGTCGGTGTGTGCGTAATAAAGAATTGGCTGCCGTTGGTGCCAGGTCCTGAATTCGCCATGGAGAGCTTGCCCGGTGAGTCATGTCGCAGTGACGCGTCAAATTCATCTTCGAACTGGTACCCGGGGCTGCCGGTGCCGGTGCCGGATGGGCAGCCTCCCTGAATCATGAACTGGTCAATGACGCGATGGAAATTCAGACCATCGTAGTACTTCTTGTTTACAAGGTTGATAAAACTTGCGACCGTCACCGGGGTTTTATCCGGAAACAGGGTTATGTTTATCGTTCCTTTGCTGGTTTCGATAGATGCGGAAATATTCAATGGCTATTCCTTCATGTTGCAAAGCATTCCTGTTGAAATGCATTGTGATAAAAAATCAGTGCGGAAAGTGGCGTCGAAAGATTTTGTCGGCGGCACCACATTTATCGATCATTGATGTCGACATAATCTCGTTTTGACGGGCCGAGATAGAGCTGCCTGGGTCTGCCAATCTTAAATGGAGAGCCGAGCATTTCATCCCAGTGGGCGACCCAGCCCGGCATTCGGCCCATGGCAAATATTACGGTAAACATATTGGTCGGAATTCCCATGGCTTTGAGTGTAATACCTGAGTAAAAATCGATATTGGGGTAGAGTTTTCGGTCAATAAAGTAATCTTGTTCTCTGGCAATTGTCTCCAGTTGCTTCGCGATTTTGAGCAGAGGCTCGTCCTCAATCCCCTGTTCCTCCAATACCGCGTGACAACTTGCCTGCATGACCGTCGCCCGGGGGTCAAAGTTCTTGTAGACCCGATGGCCAAAACCCATCAACTTGAACGGGTCGTCCTTGTCCTTCGCCCTGTCGATGAACTCCTGGACCCTGGATTCGTCCCCGATTTCCGCGAGCATTTTCAGCACCGCTTCATTGGCGCCGCCGTGGGAAGGCCCCCACAGCGCCGCAACGCCAGCGGCGATAGCGGCATAAGGGTCAGCCTCGGTTGAGCCTGCCAGACGGACAGTCGAAGTCGAAGCATTCTGTTCATGATCCGCATGCAGAATAAATATCTTATCCATTGCACTGGCAAGTGTCGCGCTGACATTGGATGACACGCCAGGCTCGCCAAAGCACATATTGAGAAAATTTTCCGCGTACTCCAGTTCGGGGTCAGGGTCTATGAATTTTGCGCCGATAGTTTTTCGATAGGTCATCGCGGCGAGGGTTGGGATCTTTGCGATGAGTTGCAATGCGGATTCCCGACGGTGCTGGGCATTAAAGATATCGAGACCATCGTGATACAGCGAAGCAAGTCCTCCGACTGCTGCACACAGCATTGACATGGGGTGGGCGCTTTCACTGAAAGCGTCAAAGATATGCTTGAACTGATCATCAACCGGCATGCGCGACTTGATATCTTGTACAAATTCCGAAAGCTGCGCCTGGTCAGGTAACTCTCCGCAAAGCAGCAGATAACAGACCTCCATGTGGCTGGAGTTTTCTGCCAGCTCTTCAATGGGATATCCTCTGTACATGAGGATACCTTTGTCTCCATCGATATAGGTAATTCGCGATTCGCAACTCGCGGTGGAAAGGAATCCCGGGTCAAAAGTGTAAATTCCCTCCGCGATTAACCCGCGGACATCCACCACATTGGTTCCCTCAGTCGCCTCCAGTACCGGTAGTTCCACGGTTTTACCGTCGATGGTGATTTCAACTTTCTGTATCATATAGAGGCTCCGCTGATCCCGAATGTCAGTCTAATTCTGATTTTATTTAAAAGTGAAGGCAGCTGAGCGCTACATGAAAGCAAACCCTGCTGGGCTTGTAAAGCCTTGGTACAAGTGGCTTTCGCTGTATGCCGTTTGTTTTTTTAGGTTAAACTCTCTATCATTCCTGCCTGGGATAGGCTTTAAAATTTATCTCCATCTTACTAATTCCTTGTAGAGAAAGATTGTGAAGAACGATACACGACCGATAAATGTAGGGTTTTCAGATCTCCTGTTTGTATTCAAATGGCCGTTACCAGCGCTTACATCTATCGCTCATCGTATTTCCGGGGTCGTGCTGTTTGCGGGCACCGCCTTCGCCTTGTATGCGCTTGATGTTTCTCTCGCCTCGGAAGCAGGGTTTAGCGAATTGAAGGAGATGATGGCATCACCTTTCAGCAAATTTATTACCTGGGGACTGTTGTCTGCGCTGGCATATCATTTTGTCGCAGGTATAAAACATCTGCTGATGGACCTGGGAATTGGCGAGACTCTTGAAGGTGCGGTGTTCGCGTCAAAGGTTGTTATTCTTTTTTCCACAGTATTGATTTTCCTGGCGGCGGTCTGGGTCATTTAGACAAGTACGGGCATATAGGAACATTATGGTTACACAAGTGACAAGCTTCACTCGCAACGGTGTATCTGACTGGCTTGTGCAACGGATTACCGCGGTGGTTGTAGCAATCTATTCGGTGGTTCTGGTTGCTTACCTGCTGTTTCAACCGGCAGTAACCTATCAGCAATGGAGCGACTTGTTCTCCCAGACATGGATGCAGGTGTTCACCCTGATGACATTGTTGGCGACCTGCGCCCATGCATGGATAGGGATGTGGACGGTAGGTACCGATTATCTTCGAGTCCATACCGTCGGTGAGAGTGCCAATGCGTTGAGATTTATCTTTCAGCTAGGTTGCATGCTGGTATTTGTCGTATACCTTATTTGGGGCATTAAGATCTTGTGGGGGAATGGATGAGCAAGATACCGATACTGGATTTTGATGCAATCATCGTCGGTGCTGGTGGCGCTGGAATGCGGGCTGCCCTGCAATTGGCGGAGTCCGGGCGCAATATTGCTGTCATCTCGAAGGTGTTTCCGACCCGCTCCCATACGGTCTCCGCCCAGGGTGGGATTACTAGTGCCATAGGCAGTGATGATCCTGAAGACGACTGGCGTTGGCATATGTATGACACAGTTAAGGGATCAGACTATATCGGCGACCAGGATGCCATTGAATACATGTGCAGTGCCGCGCCGGAAGCAGTATATGAACTCGAACATATGGGTTTGCCGTTTTCCAGGACTGAATCGGGCAGAATTTATCAACGACCTTTTGGTGGCCAGACCAAGGACTATGGCAGAGGCGGGCAGGCAAGCAGAACCTGTGCTGCTGCCGATAGGACAGGACATGCGTTGTTGCATACCTTGTATCAGGGCAATCTAAAGGCTGGATCAGTATTTTTCAGTGAATGGTTTGCAATCGATCTGGTAAAAAACACAAATGACGCTATCGTTGGGGTAACCGCGATCTGTATGGAAACCGGCGTGGTTCACTACATCAGGGCGCGAGCAACGGTGTTCGCCACCGGCGGGGCGGGCAGAATTTACCAGTCCACGACCAATGCGCTGATGAATACGGGAGATGGTCCGGGAATGTCTTTGCGCGCTGGTTACGCGCTGCAGGACATTGAAATGTGGCAGTTTCACCCAACTGGCATTGCCGGTGTCGGCGTATTGGTGACAGAAGGCTGCCGCGGTGAAGGCGGTTACCTGATCAACAAGGACGGTGAGCGTTTTATGGAACGCTACGCCCCAAACGCCAAGGATCTCGCCGGTAGGGACGTAGTGGCGCGAAGCATGATATTAGAGATTCGCGACGGGCGTGGCGCGGGTGAAAATGGCGACTATGTGTTACTCAAGCTCGATCACCTGGGTGAAGAAATATTACATTCCCGCCTGCCGGGTATCATTGAACTTGCCAAAACATTTGCCCATGTTGATCCGCTAAAGGAACCGATACCGGTGGAGCCAACCTGCCATTACATGATGGGCGGCTTGCCTACTAACATCCACGGTCAGGTGATCAGCCCGGATGTCAATGGCAATGACCAGATCATCAACGGCTTCTATGCGGTGGGTGAAACTGCGTGTGTCTCCGTTCACGGCGCCAATCGTCTGGGGGGTAACGCATTGCTGGACCTGGTGGTATTCGGGCGGGCAACAGGATTGCATATAATCCAGGCCCTCAATGAAGGCATGGATTCTGCGGAGGCATCCGAATCTGACCTGGATGCTGCCCTGGCGAGACTTCGCCGCTGGGATGAATCAGATGCCAGTGGCGAGAGTGTCCCTAAACTACGGAAAGAACTACAGGCATGTATGCAGCTGAATTTCGGCGTGTTCAGGAAAGAAGAAACCATGCAGAAAGGTATGCATAAACTGGTCGAACTGCGACAAAGAATCGCCGGTGCCAGTGTCGGGGACAAGAGTGCGGCATTTAATACAGCAAGGCTGGAAGCCCTCGAACTGGATAACCTGCTGGAAGTCGCTGAAGCTACCGCCATCTGCGCGGAGGGGCGGAAGGAGAGCAGGGGAGCCCATGCCCGGGAGGATTACCAGGACCGTGATGATGAAAACTGGCTTGCCCATTCCATTTACCAACCGACCACCAGGAAGTTATCGAAGCGCAAGGTCAACATGCAACCCAAGACGGTCCCGGCTTTTGAGCCGATGATCAGAACTTATTAGGAATTAATACAGGACACATTCAATGCTAATAAGTGTATATCGATACGACCCAGATAAAGACATTACTCCCTATATGCAAGATTTTGATCTTGAAATTCCGGGGGGACGGGACCTGATGGTATTGGACGTGCTGGAATTGCTCAAGGAGCAGGACCCTACCGTTTCATATCGGCGTTCATGTCGTGAAGGTGTGTGCGGGTCTGATGGCGTGAATATGAATGGTAAAAATGGCCTTGCCTGCATAACGCCGCTGTCGGAAGTGGTGAAGTCGGACAAATTGAGTATCCGTCCCTTACCTGGTCTTCCAGTTGTCCGCGATCTGGTGGTGGATATGGAGCAATTTTATGACCAGTACAAGAAAATAAAGCCTTATCTGATCAACGATGAGCCGCCGCCTACCCAGGAGCGTCTCCAGTCCCCGGAAGACAGGGAAAAACTCGATGGCTTGTACGAGTGTATTTTGTGTGCCTGTTGTACAACTGCATGCCCCTCTTTTTGGTGGAATCCGGACAAGTTTGTTGGCCCGGCAGGGTTGCTCCAGGCCTATCGCTTCCTTATCGATAGCAGAGATACGGCAACGGAGGAACGCCTGGCAGGGCTGGAAGACCCATTTAGCGTGTTTCGCTGTCGCGGTATCATGAATTGCGTCAGTGTCTGCCCAAAAGGGCTAAATCCGACTCGGGCGATTGGTCACATCCGTAACATGTTGCTGAAACGGGCCGTTTAGGCCTTAGTAGTAACACTCTAATTTCTGTAATATTCCGCTAACCCCGATTAACCGCCAAAGAAGGTCGTTATGGAAGACAGCATCATGCAGCAAATGTGGCGTAGCAGCCATATTTCTGGCGGCAATGCCTCCTACGTGGAAGAACTCTACGAAAAGTACCTTGAAGACCCGACCGAAATACCGGATCAGTGGCGAAGCTACTTTGAGACCTTGCCGATGGTGGACGGGACTTATGCACCGGATATTTCCCATGAGACCGTGCGCAAACACTTTCTCCTGCTTTCCAAGAACCAGTCACGGGTCGCACCAATATCTGCTAGCAGTATTTCCTCCGAGCATGAACGTAAACAATTTGCGGTCAGTGAACTGATCAATGGATACCGGCGCAGGGGACATCGCAAGGCGAAACTTGATCCGCTGGGTTTGTTGGATGAAAGCGGCGTGCCGGTACTTGGATTGGAATACCATCGGCTGTCCACAGCGGATCTCGATACCAGGTTCCAGACGGGCAATCTGTTTTTTGGAGATGCTGAAGCGCCCCTCAGGGAAATTGTTGATGTTCTGGAAAAGACCTATTGCAGTTCCATCGGTGCTGAATACATGCACATCAGTGATGAAGCTGAACAGATGTGGGTGCAGCAAAGAATGGAGGGTTCGAGGTCCAGACCTTCTTATAGCGATGGGGTAAAACGTCGCTTGCTTGATCGGTTGATCGCTGCCGAGGGACTGGAAAAATTTCTTGGCACCAAATATCCAGGAACGAAACGATTTGGTCTTGAAGGTGCCGAATCCTTCATACCCTGTCTGGCAGAGTTGATCCATCGTGCGGGCTCCTCCGGCGTTGTGGAAACCGTGATTGGCATGGCTCACCGGGGGCGGCTCAATGTGCTGGTAAATTTGTTTGGTAAAGATCCAGCCGATCTTTTCGATGAGTTTGAAGGACGATATGAACCAGGTACTGGTTCCGGAGACGTGAAGTATCACCAGGGATTTTCCTCGAATTTGATGACACCGGGTGGTGAGATGCACCTGGCGCTGGGATTCAACCCCTCCCATCTGGAAATTGGTGCGCCGGTTATCGTCGGTTCAGTTCGGGCGCGCATGGATCGTCGCGAGGATGCTCTCGGAGACAAAGTACTACCGATAAATGTACACGGCGATGCGGCTTTTGCCGGTCAGGGGGTCGTCATGGAGACATTTCAGATGTCTCAAACCAGAGGGTTCTATTGCGGTGGCACGATTCACATCATCATTAACAACCAGATTGGCTATACCATCAGTAAACGCGAAGACGCGCGGTCAACCAGGTACTGCACCGAAATCGCCAAGATGGTGCAGGCGCCCATCTTCCATGTGAATGGCGATGATCCAGAGGCGGTGCTGTTTGTTTCGCAAATGGCCCTCGACTATCGCATGGAATTTAAGAAAGACATCGTTATCGATATTGTCTGCTACCGGCGCCGGGGACACAATGAGGGGGATGAACCCTCTATCACGCAACCCATCATGTACCAGCACATTCGCAAGCACCCGACGACGATGACCCTGTATGCGGAAAAAGTGATCAAGGAAGGAGCCATCAATGAAGCGGAATATCAATCGAGGATAGACGCCTATCGTGAATCACTCGATGAAGGTCATGCAGTTGCCTGGGATTACCTGAAAGAGCCGGACACTTCACTTTTTGTGGATTGGAAACCTTTTCTGGGTCATGACTGGGATACGCCCGGAGATACCACCTTTGACCTCAAGTCTTTTCAGGCAATCGCAAACAAGCTCAATGAGGTGCCTGAGGGATTTGTATTGCAGAAACAAGTAGCAAAGATCCTGGACGACAGGAAGAAAATGACCGCAGGTGGATTACCCATCAATTGGGGTTACGCCGAGATAATGGCTTATGCAACCTTGTTGTCACAAGGATTCAAACTCAGGATCACAGGACAGGATGTAGGCAGGGGAACCTTCTCCCATCGTCATGCTGTTCTGCACGACCAGAAGGAAGGTGGAACTTTCGTACCGCTTGAGACAATTGGAGATGAAGAAAAGCAATTCATGCTGTATGACTCACTTCTTTCTGAAGAGGCGGTTTTGGCTTTTGAATACGGTTATTCACAAACCAGCCCTAACACCATGGTGGTCTGGGAGGCCCAGTTCGGGGATTTTGCCAATGGTGCACAGGTGGTAATCGACCAGTTTATAGCCAGTGGCGAACATAAATGGGCGAGATTATCCGGGCTGACTTTATTGTTACCCCATGGATATGAAGGAGCCGGGCCGGAGCACTCATCTGCCCGATTGGAGCGATACCTGCAATTGTGTGCCGAGCACAATATTCAGGTCTGTGTACCTACAACGCCTGCGCAGATTTTTCATCTACTCCGGAGGCAAGCGATCAGGCCCCTTCGGAGACCATTGATTGTCATGACCCCGAAGAGCCTGCTTCGTCACAAGGAGGCGATTTCATCGTTGGAGGAATTAACGGGCGGTGAGTTCAAGACCGTGCTGCTAGATGATGCAGTCAGGAATAAAGATCAGGTTACTCGCATCGTGTTCTGTAGTGGCAAGGTGTATTACGACTTACTGAAAAAGCAACGTGAGGACGAGCTGCAACATATTGCTATTGTCAGGATCGAGCAGCTTTACCCGTTTCCGGAACAGGATTTGACCAAAGTTATCTCGGCGCATCCGAATATAGATACGGCGGTGTGGTGTCAGGAAGAACCCATGAACCAGGGTGCCTGGTACAGCAGCCAACATCACCTGCGCAGGGTGTTGCATAAAAGTATTCCAGCATTGTATTTACACTACGCGGGCCGTGAGGGGTCCGCTGCTCCTGCGGTCGGCTATATGTCGCTGCATATCCAGCAGCAGAATGATTTAGTGCACGAAGCGCTCTATAAGACCGATATTGATTAACGTGGAGTGATGATCACTACCTACGAGTTAAGGATGAAAAATGATTGAAATAAAAGCTCCGGAATTCCCTGAATCTATAGCGGATGGCGAGATAGCAGCGTGGCATGTTGAAGCAGGAGAGGGGGTTAAACGAGACCAGGTGTTGGTGGATATTGAAACCGATAAGGTTGTTCTGGAAGTGGTGGCGCCTGTTGACGGGATACTGCTGAAAATCCTCAAAGAGGTAGGTGACACGGTGCTTGCCAAGGAGGTCCTTGCTGAGTTTGAAGTTGGCGAGGTTAGCGTTTCTACATCTGCAGCTGGAGATAAACCAGCAGGCGATGCGGTGAAATCTGCAGCGGAAAATGTAGCGAGCCCGGCTGCGAGAAAGATGGCCGAGGAAAACCAGATTGATGTCACCCAGATCAGCGGGACTGGAAAAGGCGGAAGGATTACCAAGGAGGATGTCCTCAAGGCAGTTGCCGCGGTTGAGCAACAGACAAGCTCACAATCCCGTTTGGAGAGCGGCGAATCAGCCATGCAACCTTCAGCTGCTGTAGCGGGTGAGAGGGTGGAGCGCCGCGTGCCCATGACCCGGTTACGAGCGAGTATCGCGCGCAGGCTGGTGGAGGCTCAACAGACCGCTGCCATGCTAACCACCTTCAATGAAGTTGATATGCAGGCGATTATTGATCTCAGGAGCCGGTATCGAGAGGATTTCGAAAAAGCTCACAATGGTACGAGGTTGGGATTCATGTCCTTTTTTGTTCGTGCCTGCGTGGAGGCATTGAAACGGTTTCCAGCGGTCAATGCGTCGATTGACGGAAACGATATCGTCTACCACGGTTATCAGGATATCGGGGTGGCGGTAGGCTCACCTCGAGGGCTGGTTGTTCCTGTTTTGCGTGAAGCTGACAGTTTGACGCTGGCGGAGATTGAGGACCAGGTGCGCAGTTTCAGCATCAAGGCCAGGGATGGAAAACTGTCGATTGAGGATATGACTGGCGGGACCTTTACTATTTCCAACGGCGGTGTATTCGGTTCACTGTTATCGACTCCGATCCTGAATCCTCCCCAGACTGGCATCCTGGGAATGCACAAAATCCAGGAGAGGCCCATGGCGGTAGATGGTGAAATAGTGATCAGGCCGATGATGTACCTGGCTTTATCATATGACCACAGGTTGATCGATGGGCAAGAAGCCGTTCGATTCCTGGTGACAATTAAGGACTTTCTGGAAGAGCCGGCAAGAATATTGCTGGATATTTGAGTATCGTCCCATCGTCAATCCTTACCGGATCGGCTCCGGTATGACAGAATGCAGTAATCCGCTCGAACGATTAAAGACAAATGGATTCATAAGGAATAAATATGGCAACGAAATTTGATGTCATTGTAATTGGCGCGGGACCGGCTGGTTATCATGCTGCCATAAGAGCGGCGCAGCTAGGCCTTAAAACAGCGTGCATTGATAAATGGCTGGATAGTAATGACAAGCCGGCATATGGAGGAACCTGTCTGAATGTAGGGTGTATCCCCTCAAAGGCACTGTTAGATGCCTCGCATAAGTTCAGTGAGGCGAAGAATGACTTTGCAGACATTGGCATCATCTCAAAAGGTCTGGAAATTGACGTGCCGGTGATGATTGCAAGAAAAGATACGATCGTCAGCAATCTCACTAAAGGCGTGGCAGGACTGTTCAAGGCAAATGGCGTAACAACGTTTGAGGGGACGGCCATCCTACATGCGGGTTGTTCCGTCGAATTTACATCCCACAAGGGTGATAAGGAATCGCTGCAGGCGGATCATATTGTTATAGCGACCGGTTCCGTCCCGGTAGAAATTCCACCCTGCCCAATAACAGACGACCTGATTGTTGATTCAACCGGCGCCCTGGACCTGAGTGCTGTACCGAAACGACTGGGTGTAATAGGTGCTGGCGTCATCGGGCTTGAGTTAGGAAGTGTATGGAATCGATTGGGTTCCAAAGTTGTTGTGCTGGAAGCATTGGATGAGTTTTTGCCACTGGTAGATGCCCAGGTAGCCAGGGAAGCGCTCAAACAGTTTAAGAAGCAGGGCATGGATATTCGCCTGGGTGCCCGAGTAACGGGTGCTGAAGTAAAGGGCAAGAAGGTCAAGGTTCTGTATTCTGACGCCGAAGGCGAAAAGTCAGAGACATTCGATGTACTGGTGGTAGCTGTTGGACGTAAACCCTATACCCAGGATCTGCTGGCGCCCGACAGTGGTGTCACCCTGGATGAACGTGGTTATATCTACGTAAACGATTTGTGCTCAACCGATGCGCCTGGTGTATATGCGGTAGGCGACGTGGTCCGCGGTCCCATGCTTGCGCATAAGGGAATGGAAGAAGGCCTTATGGTTGTAGAACGAATTGCCGGCAAGAAGCCGCTGGTAAATTACGATTGTGTTCCAGCTGTGGTCTACACCCATCCGGAAATTGCCTGGGTCGGTAAATCCGAGCAGGAACTAAAAGCCAACGGTGAACAATATGTAACCGGCAGTTTCCCGATGGCAGCCAGTGGCCGGGCGATGGCGGCCAATGACACCGTTGGCCTGATTAAGGTCATTGCCGATGCACAAACCGATCGTATTCTGGGTGTACACATGATCGGCGCCCATACTTCTGAATTGATTGCAGAAGCGGTCATTGCAATGGAGTTTGGTGCCAGTGCTGAGGACCTGGGCCTGACAATGTTTGCTCATCCAACCCTGTCTGAAGGGTTGCATGAAGCGGCTCTCGCAGTTTCTGGTCACGCGATTCATGTGGTCAGCAAAAAACGAAAAAAGTGACTGTAAAGGACCCCTCGGAGATATCGGTCAATACTTCGCGTTTACCTGACCATCAACAACCTGTTAAGGATTTTTGAATTATGAATCTTCATGAATATCAGGCGAAGCAGCTGTTTGCCGAATATGGATTGCCAATTTCCAGGGGTATTGCCGTGGACACTGCCGATGAAGCGGTGGCCGCGGCCGGAAAATTGGGCGGAGACCGCTGGGTAGTGAAAGTCCAGGTTCATGCCGGGGGGCGTGGCAAAGCTGGTGGTGTGAAGCTGGTATCGAGTGTTGATGAAATCCGGGAATTCGCAAATCAGTACATTGGTACTAATCTCGTCACATTCCAGACGGATGAGAAAGGACAGCCTGTCAGCAAAATATTCATAGAGGAGTGTGCTGACATCGCCAGAGAACTTTATCTGGGTGCGGTCATTGATCGCTCGAGCTGCAGGATCACTTTCATGGCGTCTACAGAAGGTGGTGTTGAAATCGAAAAGGTAGCCGCAGAAACCCCGGACAAGATACTCCAGGCGGAAATTGATCCTGGCCTGGGGGCGTCCCCTTTCCAGGGACGAAATCTGGCATTCCGGTTGGGTCTTGAAGGAAAACAAATTAACCAGTTCGTCACTTTATTTATGTCCCTGGCGAAAATGTTTGAAGAATGTGACTTGTCGCTTCTTGAGATTAACCCTCTTGTCATCACAACTGCTGGCGATGTCCTGTGTCTGGATGCAAAAGTCTCTATCGACAGCAATGCGCTGTATCGGCAGAAAAAACTGGCTGCCATGCGGGATGTCTCCCAGGAAGACGAAAGAGAAAACGAGGCCTCTGAATACGGACTTAACTATATTGCGCTTGATGGGAACATTGGCTGCATGGTCAATGGTGCAGGACTGGCCATGGGTACAATGGACCTGGTCAAACTGCACGGTGGTCAACCTGCTAACTTCCTCGATGTGGGCGGTGGAGCGACCAAAGAAGCTGTTAGTGAAGCATTTAAGATTATTCTGTCTGACGAGGCTGTGAAGGCGGTACTGATTAATATCTTTGGTGGGATCGTGCAGTGCGACATTATTGCGGAGGGGATAATAGGAGCGGTTAAGGAAGTCCATGTGGAAGTCCCGGTGATAGTCAGGTTTGAAGGGAATAATGCAGGTCTGGGTGTCAAAGCACTCGAGGAAAGTGATGTGGATATTATTTCCGCAACGAGTTTGACTGATGCTGCGCAAAAAGCGGTGAAGGCGGCGGGAGAAGCAACATGAGTGTATTGGTTGATAAAACAACGAAAGTCCTGTGCCAGGGATTCACAGGTTCTCAGGGGACACTTCATTCCGAACAGGCGATCGATTATGGAACGCAAATGGTTGGCGGGGTAACCCCCGGCAAAGGCGGTGAAACTCATCTGGGACTGCCGGTATTTAATTCCGTCAAGGAAGCGGTTGAAGCAACCGGGGCAGTAGCATCGGTAATATATGTACCGGCGCCATTTGCCAAGGACGGGATACTTGAAGCGGCGGATGCAGGCATCGAACTGATCGTTTGCATTACCGAAGGTCTGCCGACATTGGATATGCTGGCCGTTAAAGCCAGCCTGGATCAAAGAGGCATCAGGTTGATCGGTCCTAATTGTCCCGGCGTGATCACGCCTGGCGGATGCAAGATCGGGATTATGCCCGGAGATATCCACCTGCCTGGAAAGGTAGGGATTGTTTCAAGATCGGGTACCCTGACCTACGAAGCTGTTAAACAGACGACTGATCTTGGATTTGGCCAGAGTACCTGTGTAGGCATTGGCGGCGATCCGATTCCTGGCAGCAATTTCATCGATATCCTGCGACTGTTTGAGCAGGATCCGGAAACAGAAGCGATCATCATGGTTGGAGAAATCGGTGGTACTGCCGAAGAAGAGGCGGCCGAGTTCATCAAGGACAATGTCACCAAGCCAGTCGTTGGTTACATCGCCGGGGTGACAGCGCCTCCTGGGAAGCGCATGGGTCATGCTGGTGCTATTATTGCTGGTGGCAAGGGAACTGCAGATGAAAAGTTTGCCGCATTAGAGGCGGCGGGTGTGCATACGGTCAACAGCCTGGCGGAAATAGGAAATACACTAAAAGATGTGACAGGCTGGTCTTAACCGGCCTGGCATCATCGAGATCTTCGGTTCGTTTCGCTCTCCCAGGACACACGGGCGGACGCCTTGAAATACCCGCAATAGCCCCCAATTAGCTAGTTCACTTCCAGATTCAAAATTTAAGGACCTCCATGTCAGTAAAAGCCAAAAAAGAAACCCTCGGTTTTCAGACGGAAGCGAAACAGCTTTTGCATTTGATGATTCATTCTCTCTATTCGAACAAGGAAATTTTCCTCAGGGAACTGATATCCAACGCGGCAGACGCCATTGATAAGCTGCGATTTGAAGGTTTGGCCAAGCCGGCGCTGATTGGTGAGGACAACGATTTCAAAATCAGGATTGATATCGACAAGAAAGCAAAGACCATAACGATTAGCGATAACGGTATTGGTATGAGTCGTGAGGAGGTAATTGCCCAACTGGGTACCATTGCCAAATCAGGCACCGCTCAATTCCTGGACTCTCTGACGGGCGATGAGAAGAAAGATGCACAGCTGATCGGTCGGTTTGGAGTTGGTTTTTACTCATCCTTTATCGTCGCGGACAAGGTTACCGTCGAAAGTCGTGCCGCAGGATCAGATGAATCTGATGCCGTGCGATGGATTTCGGCGGGGGAAGCAGAATTCGAAGTTGAAAATATTGAAAAACCCCAGCGGGGAACTTCCGTCATGCTTCACCTCAAAGGGGATGCCGATGAGTTTCTTGACAGTTGGCGACTAAAAAGCATCGTTAAAAAGTATGCGGATCATGTGTCCGTACCAGTATTGATGAAAAAGGAATCCGTAGCGCTCGACGGAGATAACGATGAGAAAGATGAAAAAAAGGAAGATGAAGATGAGGTAATCAATACTGCAAAAGCGCTGTGGACCCGGCCGCGAAGTGAGATCGAAGACGACGAGTACAAAGAGTTTTACAAACATGTATCCCATGATTTTCAGGATCCGATGACCTGGAGTCATAACAAGGTTGAAGGCAAACTGGATTACACGAGTTTGATCTATATACCTGCCAAGGCACCGTTTGATATCTGGCAGCGGGAGGCGCCACGCGGCCTAAAACTGTATGTACAACGAGTATTCATCATGGATGAGGCAGAACAATTCCTGCCGCTCTATTTGAGGTTTGTGAAAGGAATCGTCGATTCAAATGACTTGTCCCTCAATGTATCTCGCGAACTGCTGCAGAAAGATCCGGCCATTGAATCCATGCGCAATGCACTGACGAAACGTGCTCTGGATCTGATGGAGAAACTGGCCAAAAAGGATGCTGAAAAGTACCAGGAATTCTGGAACGAATTCGGACAGGTGTTGAAGGAAGGACCTGCAGAAGACTTCAACAATAAAGAGAAGATCTCGAATCTTCTTCGATTCGCAACCACCAACAGTGAATCGGATACCCAGGACCAGTCCCTCGACAGCTATGTCAGCAGAATGAAAGATGGTCAGGATAAAATTTACTACGTAGCCGCAGAAAATTACCAAACGGCAAATAACAGTCCGCATCTTGAGGTATTCAGGAAAAAAGGCATCGAGGTGCTGGTGTTGTTTGACCGTATAGATGAATGGCTGATGAGTCACTTGATAGAATTCGATGGTAAACAATTCCAGGATGTCGCCAAAGGCTCACTGGATCTTGGTGATCTGGAAGACAAGGCAGAGAAAGAAGAAAAAACCAAAGTAGAGAAAGAATTCAAGGGCCTGGTAAAACGAATTGCGGACTTGCTGGGTGATAAAGTCGAAGAGGTACGCATAACCTATCGGCTTACAGACTCACCCGCCTGCCTCGTCGTTAATGAAGATGAAATGGGTATGCAGATGCGCCGCATTCTGGAATCAGCCGGACAAAAGGTACCGGGCAGCAAGCGAATCTTCGAAATCAACCCGGAACATCCATTGCTTGCGAAACTCAACGACGAACCTGATGAGGATCGATTTAATGATCTGACGATGGTGATCTATGATCAGGCTATGCTAGCTGAGGGCAGTCAGCTGGAAGAACCCGCAAGTTACGTTAAACGGCTAAACAAATTGCTGCTGGAGTTATCGGCCAACGGGTAACCGTAATTAACTGGTTAGGCTGAGGGCTGGTAAGCGCTGCCGGTCCGCTGTTCCTGTTGGCTATCCCGGAGATTCCCGATAACCGATTCCAGCGCCCGGCTGAATAACAAGCCATCGCTGATAATACGGACCGTTCCTTCCTTCAGCTCTTTGGCGAGTCCGATGGTCGTTTTTTCGACGACTTTGACGCCTTCCCGATTGACGAAAATAAACTTATCGATTGCGTTGATTTTCGCGGCCAGCTTGCATCGGGTGTTATTACCATTCTGTCCAACAAACTCCACCCAGATTCCTACCGTCATCGCTTCAATTTGTTCGAGGAAGGGTCCGTAGTCTTCGTCTTCTTTGGGTGTTATTTCTTCTGCTGATGTAGAGGTTTCTGCATCTTCTTCGATGGCAGTCTTCTCCGCTGGCTCCGTCGCCGGTTGTATCGAATGTGCCTCATCCAGAGGGAGAACTAGATCGTCTTCCTCCACGATTATCTCACGTTCTTTCGTTGCGCCGAAAGATTCCTGCTGGACTTCTTCCAGACGCGTTATCAGTAAATTGATTTCGTCTTTGTCAACCGACGCAATCCTGAAAGCCTTTCTTAGATTATTCAGCAATCTAGGATTGACGGTTTTCAGCCTGGCTCGGTCTCCGGATTGTTCGTGAGGTTGTACGCTCCATAAAAGAACATCAATCGTATTGATGGACTGCTTCCATGCATTGGTTCCGGGGCCTTCCTTGAGTATCAGCATCACCATAAATTTGTGGAACGGATTTTTCAGCAGATCAGTGACGAGAGGATGCAGTTCTCGCCCGAGTATGCGTTCCTCTATCTTCTGGGTCACCAGTTCGCGAATATCATCGAGGCGTTCCCGACGCTCGTCTGCCTTGAGAATTGATTGTTCAAGATGACGGGTTTTTGCGGCCTCTCGTGATTTGAAGCGTCTGAAATCCTTAAGGAATTCTTCAAAAACAGCGGCATCGTCTACATACTCCCGCAACATCTTTTCAACCAGTTCCCTGATTTTGTTGTAGAGCGGATCGTTCTCAAGTTCATCGACTTCTGTCCAGCCGATTCCGGCGGCAGCAAATTCATTGAGTATGGCCCGGGCAGGGTGACTCTCTCGATTAAAAAAAGTGGTGTCAGTCAGGGCGACCTTGATAATTGTAATCTGTGTTCGTCCGATCAGTTCCTTGATCGGGATGGGAACTGTCTCGTCCTGCCAGATTGCTTCATAGAGCAAAGTCACCAGGTTGATGACATCGGAAGAATGCCGGTCCACGGCATTGATCACACCGCTTTCTTTTTCGGCACTGAGATTTTCGCCCAGCGATTTAGATATATCGATTCTCTCTACGTCTTCCATGACCTTGGGAATGGAACTATCAGAACTGGCTTTGCTGTCGAGAGACTGCTGTATGTTGTTCAGAATCTGCATCAGTTCCGCCTGATCAACCATCTGGACTTGTTGGCCAGGGGCGGGTTGGAACGGCTGCATGACACCTGCAGAAGCAGCGTCATGTTGCGTACCATCAGCGGCTAATGCGGCGGGCACCATATATTGCTGTACCTGATCAGCGGGAACGACCACATGACCTTCCGGTATTTCAAAGCCTTCTTTGGCGGCTTCAGCGGGAGCCGATGAACCCGGGTCGTCAATGCCGGCAGATTCAGGCGCCGCCGGACTGTCCTTATGCAAGAGATTCTGCATCATGGAGAACAGCTCCGGGCGATCCTCCGCCTGATCAAATTCCTCTTCCTCGACAGTGCCGAATGTGTTGTCCGGCCTGCGTCGTCGGCGATTCGATCTTACCGCGGGACGTCCTTTTTTCTTGGCGCTTTCCATACCCAGGTCAGGAATCACGCCATCATCAATTAATATCTGGTTAGCCTCCTTTATCACCTGATCCAACTTTCGCAATACTCCCTTGTTGAAAGCCCGATAGATGACCAGCGAATTTTGGGCATCGATCCCACTCGGTCTCCAGGCTTCCTGGAAAGCGTTGGCGATCTGCGCCGGGTCGAGCGGGCTGTTTGTTTCGTCGATGCGCTTTCGTGGAAAAATAGAATTGAGACGTGTGTTAAAACCAATGAAGTGCGATAGATGCTCGTTTCTCGAGTAATTGACCATTCCTTCCAGGGCCATCATCGTCTCCAGATCCTCTTCCTGGACAAGCGACAGGGTTTCATAATCGAAGACGGCCTCTTCCCTGAATGTGTCTTTATCCAAAAGTTCATCGAAGTGCTGATTGACGTTTGTGACGAATGACATGAGTAAGTCGTCTCGTTGGTCTCTGAGTGCGAGAAATTCACCGATTCTATCCACAACATAATGCTCAATATCCGTGAGTACTTGCTGCACCATCACTTTGAGGGTATTGACGCTCGCTTTTTGGATTTTCTCGACAATTTGCGACACGATGGCAATCCGTGGGTTAATAGGCGAAGCAAGATAACCTGAATGCCTGTTAAAGTATAGAAAATGTCGGTTTCGAAGCGTCAAAATATGTACATAAATTGTATATTTGATATGGGGTTACAAGCGCTACTTATTTCGACTTCGAGGGCTCTCGTGTTCTGCTTGCAGGTGTAAGAGCATAAGGGCAGTTGAAAATAATATTGATGCGACATGGTGAAGCGGAACTGACGTCTGGACCAGATGCGAGCCGCCCCCTGACCATTTCCGGTGAGCAGGAAGTTCTCGCCAGTGCACGCAGGATTGTCGAACGGGTGAGGCCAGGGTCGATTGTGGCCAGTCCTTATACCCGGGCGCAGCAAACGGCTCACCTGATTCGGGACGTTTGGAACCATGAAATGTTAATTGCTACCTGGGATGAGATCACGCCCGAGGGTAACTGCACGCTGGTACGAGACAAGCTGGTGAGAACAGCGTCCGGGGATATAATGCTGGTGACACACCAACCGTTTATCGGTGCCTTTATTCGTTATCTAACCGGGCAGGATATTCCGATGGCTACGGCGATGATAGCTTCCATCAACATCGAAGTAATGGCGGAGGAAGGTGGAGAAATCGAGTGGGTGGAAAATGGTGCAATTGATTAGATCGCCAATTAACAAGGCAGGAAAGGCAACACTTCTGGCTTGCTTTATCTTTATGCTGTTACCTTTTGCTACGGCGGCTGCGGGTCTTGACACTTATCCGGGCGCTGAGGTGGTCAAATCAAAGTCCGATCCTAAAGTGACAACAAGGAGAATTTTTCTTGGATCGCTGAAGAAGATCAACAATGTACTCGAGCCGGAATCAGTGGAGTTTGTATCGGGAAGCCGACGATCCACGACCTACTATATTCCTTCCGAGCGGCGAGTCGGCAAAGTCGTGGAGTTTTACAAGCATCAGCTGGGCAAATTAGCGCGAATTCTATTTGAGTGCAGCGGTCGGGATTGCGGGAGTAGTAATTATTGGGCTAATACGGTTTTTCAGACTCCATTTCTATACGGCCCTGAACAGTACCAAAGCTACCTGGTAGGCATAACGATCGATACGGGTGACTACATCTCAATATACATCGGACAACGTGGCACAAGAAAAATATACGTACATATTGAAACGACTATCACATCGAATGCATCCCCGATCGTGGATGAAGTTACCATTTCCTCCGCACTCCTTTCCCGGGGACGGTACGTGATCCTGCTGGCTGAAGGCAGCTCCGATTTTGATTCAACTGTTGAGACGGTAGCCAGATCCATGCACAAAAATCAGCAGATCAGACTGACGTTGGTGGCCCATGACAATCTGCAACCTGGAGAAACCGTAAAACAGGGACAGCAAAGAACATTGCGTCTTTCTGAATCGGTCAGGTCTGCTCTGGTATCAGCAGGAATCGCCGAGGATCGATTGTCCGCCTATGGCGTCGGACCACTCGCACCTCTTGAAAGCAAGGAATCCCCGAGACTGGAACTGCTGGTTATCCCCTGATCAGCTAGCGATCTATGGATTTAGCTGCAGCAGGGACAGGAATTCCATCCGGGTACTCTGGTTATCGCGGAACTGGCCGAGCATCACTGAGGTTTTCATGGTGGAGTTTTGTTTTTCAACTCCGCGCATCATCATGCACATGTGCTTCGCCTCTATGATGACGCTGACACCGGACGCACTTGTTACTTCCTGGATTGCCTCTGCGATTTCCTTGGTCAGGTTTTCCTGAATTTGCAGCCTGCGGGCAAACATTTCAACGATTCGAGCGACCTTTGACAGACCGATCACTTTTCCAGTGGGCATATAGGCCACATGGCATTTACCAATAAAGGGTAAAATGTGATGTTCGCACAGAGAATAAAGTTCGATATCCTGTACGATGACCATTTCACTCGTGTCAGAATCAAACAGTGCGCCGTTAACCACCTGCTTTAATGTTTGCTGATAACCGCGTGTCAGAAACTTCATCGCCCGAGCTGCTCGCCGCGGCGTATCAGCTAAACCGTCCCTGTCAGGATCTTCTCCAATTTGCTGGATGATAGCCCTGTATGCTTCGTGCACAATTAAAACCACCGGCATGAAAAAAGACGCTAACCCTAAGCTATTAATTAAAAAGGGTAAAGGTAAATGGCACTTACTTGGGGGAAAGCGGGTTCCTCAGGAGACTCCGGAAAAGGTAGATTAATAATCCAGGCTAGTAATTCGGTATAATTGCAGATCGGAGAGGAGTACCCCATGCCAGGCAGCAGTATCGGAAGTATGTTCAAGGTCACGACCTTTGGTGAAAGCCATGGACCGGCACTGGGATGTATTGTGGATGGATGTCCTCCCGGATTGGAACTTTCCGAGGCAGACCTGCAGGTCGATCTGGACCGGCGAAGGCCGGGAACTTCCAAGTATACCTCGCAACGTCAGGAACTGGATCTGGTCAAAATTCTCTCGGGCGTGTTCGAAGGCCAGACAACCGGAACCGCCATTGGTCTAACCATCGACAATACTGACAGTAAGTCTAAAGACTATGCCGACATCAAGGATCTGTTCAGGCCGGGTCACGCGGACTACACCTATTACAAAAAATATGGAATACGAGATTATCGAGGTGGTGGTCGTGCTTCAGCAAGAGAAACCGCCATGCGGGTCGCCGCTGGTGGAATCGCAAAAAAATATCTGCGAGACCTGTGTGGAATTAAGGTAAAGGGCTACCTGGCGCAAATGGGAAATATAAAAGTCGAACAGATCGATTGGGATATCGTCAATGACAATCCGTTTTTCTGTCCTGACGCCAGTAAAATTTCCGATATGGAAAACCTGATTGACCAGCTGCGGCGGGAAGGGGATTCTGTCGGGGCCAAAATTACTGTCACCGCCCAGGGATTGATTCCCGGTCTGGGTGAACCGGTTTTTCAAAAACTTGATGCCGAGATTGCCAGCGCGATGATGGGCATCAATGCTGTAAAAGGTGTGGAGATTGGCTCGGGATTTGAGAGTGTCGTACAAAGAGGCGCGGAGCACCGTGATGAAAT
>JACZXW010000118.1 GCA_022571415.1 Pseudomonadota bacterium | reverse complement strand
ATATCAGTATTTGAGTCAGGCGCGATCATGTTGTATATCGCGGAAAAAACTGGAAAGTTCATGCCGGCTGATGTCAGAGGCCGGTACGATGTGGTCCAGTGGGTGATGTGGCAGATGGCAAACCAGGGACCGAAAACGGGCGAATGTGGTCATTTTCGACGGCTTAAGGAGGCCCAGGGAGACCAGACCTACGCGGTCACCCGCTTCACCGATGAAGTGAATCGGTTTTATGGCATCCTTAATAATCAACTGTATAACCGACGCTACCTTTGTGGTGATGAGTACACCATTGCAGATATGATCTGCTATCCGTGGACGGTTGGCTGGGAGGGCCAGGGACAGGACATCAACGAATTCAAATATTTCAAACGCTGGTTCGATGAATTGAGTGAACGACCCGCTGTAAAGAAAGGCATGGCCGCCGGTAGCGACTACGGTAATGATTTCTCGAAGCTGTCGAAAGAGGAAATTGCTACCTTAAGAAAACTATTGTACAACCAGAGAGCAAGGCCCGCGCCGGAAACAGGGGGTTTGGAAGCATAGACATGGGCAGTGTCGCCACCGAACTCTATATTTCTAAAATGAAAAGGGACGAGGTCATGTCGCTGAAATGCTTCGACTCCGATCTTGGCGGCAGAGCCAGGTTTAGCGCCCATTCTGTATTCGACTGCCAGACGTCGATCCAGTGGCCCCGAGGGAATGGATTGAGGTGAGGACCCTGGCGTTTTTTTAGAGGAGTTTCCTAGATTCGGGTGTGTAACCCGCATTCACGTGCTTTGTTGAACTTTGTCGGATCAAAATAGTCCGGCTCGTTTGGCAGGGCATGAGTTTGCATGTAGGCATCAAGCTGGTCTTCATTCCAGTTCAGCAATGGTGCTACTTTTAGATATCCATTGACGGTGCGAGTGACGACGTCAAGTGAGCGGCGGAATTCAGATTGATCCTTGCGAATGCCCGTTAGCCATATCGTTGGTTGTAGAATACTGGTCGCACGTTGAAAAGGTTCCAGTTTGACCTGGCGGGTAAATTCTTCGTGCAAGGGATCCTCAATATCGGGAATGCCTCCCATCAGCACGTTACGCCTGACGGAAGTCATTTCCGGGCTGTAGATATGCATGTTGAGATCTAGCTGTTCAATCAAATTGTCAGCAAAGCGATAGGTAGCAGATGTGTTGTAACCGGTGTCGACCCACAATATGGTCGCATTGGGTTTTTGCCGCGTGACCATATGCAGAAGGGCTGCCGATCGATCGCCAAACGTCGTCGTTGTCAGCGTGCGGTGACTGGGCTGGAATGCCCAGGAGATGATCTGCTCAGCAGACTTGTCGGCAAGATGCTGATTGATTGCCGTTAGATCTTCTATCATGCCTCTCCCGCCGAGTGGTTATTTGAGAATGAATGTGCGTGAGCGAACAAAGGAATCGCCTCTGGTAAATCGTTACCACTGGCGTCGTCAGTTTGGTTCGACGCCCTCGCTGGTTTACCGAACCAATGCAACGTTTCTGCCAGCTGCACTACCTGACCGACAATAATCAATGTTGGTGAACACAATTGTGCACTTTCCACGTCTGAAGCCAGATCACATAAGCGACTCACGACCAGACGTTGATTTTCCAGCGTACCCTGCTGCACTGCGGCAGCGGGGGTGTCGAGAGCCAGGCCATGTGATTGCAATTGCTCACAAATCAGCCGCAAGCTACTCAAACCCATGTAGAACACCAGTGTCTGGCGATTGTTCACCAGGCTGAACCAGGGGATATCCAGATCTCCGTTATTCTTCCGATGACCCGTAATGAAGGTCACGCTGTCTGCATAATCACGATGGGTTAACGGAATACCGGCGTAAGCAGCGCAACCATTGGCGGCGCTGATGCCAGGGACAACCTGGAAGGGCACATTGGCCTCAACCAGGGCGACGAGTTCTTCACCGCCTCGTCCAAATACAAACGGATCGCCTCCCTTCAGGCGGCATACACGATTACCTTCGCCGGCCAGGCGGATGAGTTCTCTATTTAAGTCAGCTTGACTTAATGTGTGACATCCCTTCTTTTTGGCAACCGAAATTCTCTTTGCGTCCCGTCTAACCAGATCAAGTACCTGGGGCGAAACCAGATTGTCGTAAAGCACGACATCAGACTGCTGCATCAGGCGTAAGGCTTTCAACGTGAGTAGTTCAGGATCTCCCGGGCCGGCGCCAATCAGGTAGACCTCTCCCTGCGGTCGAGCCTGACTTTGAACCTGCTGTTCAAGACTGGTATCAAACAATGCGTTTGCCTCGCTATCCTGTCCATTGAATACCTTTTCGCTGACAGGACCTTCCAGTATGGATTCCCAGAACCGACGACGTGCGCCCGGAGACGTGATGCGTGATTTCACCCTAGCGCGCAGATTGCCCGCAAACCCGGCGAGGCGACCATAGGTAGCGGGTATCAGGATTTCTATTTTTTGTCGCAGCAGGCGACTTAAAACCGGCGCTTTACCTCCGCTGGATATTGCGATCATGAGCGGTGAGCGATCGACGATAGCCGGCGTAATAAAACGGCAGGCATCTGGGTCGTCCACAACATTGGCAAGTACGCCGATGGCCTCTGCCTCCCTGAAAATCTGCAGGTTCAGGGCAGAATCGGACGTCGCCGCAATAACCAAACGCTTACCGCAGAGATCAGTAGAGACAAATTTTCGAGGCACAAAAACTATCTTGCCTTCCATCGCCCACTCGGCAAGTTGTGATGCCAAATCGGTCGCCACCAGCGTAACGTCAGCGCCGGCTGCCAGCAAACTTGCCACTTTTCGGGTGGCGACATCACCGCCGCCGACCACCAGACAGTGCTGGTTTCTCAGTTTTAGGAATATTGGGAAATAGTCCATGGCTTTACTGGTAATAAGATGAAAAAGGATTCAGGTATTTTGCAGCGTGACAGACGCCCTGGTCTGTCTGCACGGCGAAGGCGTTGAAACCACAACGCTGTAACAGAAACAGCTGATCTACCAGCACTTCGCCGACTGCTCTTAATTCGTTTTTGTAGCCATATCGCTGGCGCAGAATACGTGCCTGGCTGTAACCGCGGCCATCAGTGGCGCTGGGAAAATCTATGCAGATCAGGTGTAACTCATCCAGATCTGAAACCAGTTGAGTCACGCAGTCGGTGTTTGCCAGTGCCACGCCTTTACTACCGGGATGAGTGAGGCATTGCTCATGTTCATCAAGCCAACGGGTAAACGGAAAAACGATTGACTGTGCGACATCAGGTAATGGCTCATCGGTGCCCAGAAAATGCCAATCATCTGTGACGATTTGCGCGTCTTTCAGGATTAAGTTAGCCATAAACGGCCTTCTTAAACGGCGATATACCCAGTCGATGCACTGCATCCAAAAAAGATTCCTGGTCTTGGCGCTTAGCGACAAATGTATCCAGGATTTTAGCGATGGTCTCAGCTACGTCATCTTTTGCCACGGCAGGACCGATGATCTTGCCCAGGGTCGCATTTTCTTCCGCAGAGCCGCCGAGAGTGATCTGGTACCACTCCTCACCCTTCTTATCGACACCGAGGATGCCAATGTGGCCCACATGGTGATGACCACAGGCGTTCATACAGCCGGAAATTTTTATCTTTATCTCACCCAGATCATACAGATAGTCCATGTCATCAAAGCGGGCATTAATTTGTTTAGCAATCGGAATAGCTCCGGCGTTGGCCAGGCTGCAAAAATCCAACCCGGGGCAGCAGATGATGTCAGTCAAGCTTCCAATATTGGGGGTTGCCAGATCCAGTGTGACCAGTACCCGCCAGAGCGCAGGAATATCGGTTTCAGCGACGTCAGCCAGAATCAGATTCTGTTCATGGGACACCCGTATCTGGCTAAAACTATATTGATCCGCTAGCTCTGCAACGCCGTCCATCTGTACATCCGTTAGGTCGCCCGGGGCCTGCTGTGGTGCTTTCACGGATAAGGTAACAATACGATAACCGGGTACCTTGTGAGACTGGGTGTTGTGCTCGTACCAGGCGGAAAAAGCGGGGCTGATGTTGCGTTTTGCTGCGATCACATCTTTGCCATCAGTTACAGGCGCATAGTCGAAGGGCTGGAAATGGTCCCGGATCTTCGCGATGCTGAAATCGTCAAGCGTGAGGCTGTTATCCTTTAGCTGCAGCCACTCATTTTCAACCAACTGGGTGAATTGTTCGATGCCCAGGCTATTGACTAGAATTTTGATTCTCGCTTTGTACTTGTTATCCCGTCGACCCGCCAGGTTATAGATGCGTAAGATAGCTTCCAGATAAGATAACAAGTGTTTCTTAGGCAAAAAATCCCTTATCAACTTGCCGATAACAGGGGTACGTCCTAGACCGCCGCCCACCAGGATCCGAAACCCTACTTCTTCAGTGGTCGGATCACGCACGATCTGGATGCCGATATCATGTACCTGCGTGGCAGCACGATCATTTTGTGCGCCGGACATGGCAATCTTGAACTTGCGTGGCAGGAAGGAAAATTCGGGGTGCAAAGTAGACCATTGGCGCATAATTTCGCAGTAAGGGCGCGGGTCTTCCAACTCTCCTTCTATTGCGCCTGCCATATGGTCTGCAGTGATATTGCGAATACAGTTTCCGCTGGTTTGTATGGCGTGCATCTGCACCGTGGCTAAATCTGCCAGGAGATCTGGTACCTGCTCGAGTTTGAGCCAGTTAAACTGAATGTTCTGACGCGTAGTGAGATGACCATAGCTTCGATCATAGGTGCGTGCCACATAGCTAAGTTTGCGTAACTGCTCTGATGACAGCAGGCCATAGGGAATAGCAATGCGCAGCATGGGCGCATGGCGCTGAATATAGAGCCCATTCATCAGACGCAGTGGACGGAAAGCTTCTTCACTGAGTTCGCCTTTGATAAAACGCCGGGTCTGATCACGGAACTGAACTACACGTTCGTCGACCAGACGCTGATCCACTGGGGAGTATTGGTACATCAGTGCCATTTAAAATATGAATTCAACAAAGGCTAAGAGAAATCCAGATAAACGGAAAATAACTTTTTATTATCAACTTATAACGAAATGGACTGCATATCCTGGTAACACCGGTAAAAAGCATTGCTGCTAAACTGCGGACATGAGTGATCGAGTCGCAGGTTGGACCACGCTGGGGTTTTAGGTCTCGGGGTTGATGTAGATATGCTGGAAATTGTTTTGGCCGAAAGAGGGCGTCCGCCATTTCCTGTGGAACTGATTGCTTTCGAAGAAGATACTTACCTGGTGCTGAGTGCGGGGAATTTTGCGCGAGAGATCAGGCAAGAAACCTCAGAATTACTGGCGGAGATGTCACAGTTCGGTTCGTTAAGCCTCGGCACTGTTGTGCAGAAGGGACAACGCCTGTATGCCGTTGTTCATGACCTGGATCGCCACCCTTCCTGCGATAAACGAATCGTCAGGAAAGCGCTGCTGGAGATTGTGCGGATATGCAACGAGGGAGATATCCACAGCATCGCCATTGAGCCGCTGGGTTGTATCCACGGGAAGCTTGAGAGCGAGTGGTTCTTGAAGCAGCTGTGGGAAGTCGCCGCAACCAGCTCGCTGAGGCACATCTGGGTTTACGATTAGAGCCTATCCGCCAGATATGCGCCAAAATATCCGGGTTAATTGAAAAGGCACAATGCTCGCATTTCAACACTTTCCCGTTGCGGTGCGTCAGGACCTGCATTCGGATCACGAAATGCCGTATGGGGAGTCCAGAAGGGGCGAGAGCCCCTTTTTTAATCCGTATAATAGAAAAGCCCTAATCCGGGGGCAATTCATCTGGAAACGGGATTGTTAGACGAACGCATCCCCATCGAATTGTTTTAGGATAAAGATCTCCAGAATAAGGGAATAGGTTAAACCTTCCCCGGGTTTTGGGATTGTAAATTGGAAATTCTAAATAGTGCAAATTTGCACCTTGTACCAAAATAGGGACTTTCAACAGTTTTCTTTTGCCCACTCTTTGAATTTCGACATTGTCCAACCCATATTTCGAAGGCTCGTTTGTACATGTAGATAAGGGATTTCTTTTGTGCT
>JACZXW010000117.1 GCA_022571415.1 Pseudomonadota bacterium | reverse complement strand
TATTTTCACGTAACCATTGCAATCCATTTCGCCCAGGTCACCAGAATGCAGCCAGCCATCCGCGTCAATGGTTTCCGCGGTCCGCTCCGGATCCCCCCAATATCCTTGCATCACACCGTAACCCCGTGAACATATTTCCCCGGTTTCATCAACCGCGGCAGTCGATCCGTCCTCCCTGATAATTTTCTGTTCCCAGTTGGTATGGGCAACGCCTACTGTCGTGACCCTGGCTTCAAGTGAATCCTCAATCGCTGTCATGGTATTAAGTGGGCTGCATTCCGTTTGGCCGTAACCAATCACGATCTCGGTCAGCTCCATGTCATCTATCAGCCGTCGCATGAGTTCAATGGGACAGGTGGATCCGGCAATGATGCCCGTACGTAACGCACTCAAATCGTAATCTGCAAATGTAGCCAGATCCAACTCCGCGATAAACATGGTGGGTACGCCGTGCAGCGCGGTACATTTTTCATCCGCCGCGACCCGCAGTGTTTGTTCCGGTTCAAATACTTCACCCGGCAAAACCATTGTTGCGCCGTGGGCAACGCAGACCAGGGTACCGAGGACCATGCCGAAACAATGGTACATGGGCACCGGGATACACAAGCGGTCATCCGCAGTGAGGTGCATGCTTTGACCGCCATAGAATGCGTTATTAAGAATATTGGTGTGGGTCAGCGTTGCGCCTTTGGGTGTGCCGGTTGTACCACTGGTAAACTGAATATTGATCGGGTCCGCAGCGTTCAAACTGGTATGCAATTCTTCCAGCCGTTCTGTTTCCGCTTGCGAGCCTAAATTGCAGACCTCGCCAAAGTTGAACATGCCCGGGGATATTTCGTCACCCATCCGTATGACGATCTTGAGATGGGGTAATTTCGCTGACACCAGGGCACCCGGTTCACACTTGTTTAACTCCGGCGCCAGCTCAAGGAGCATATCCAGATACCTGCTGGTTTTGAAACTTGGCGCTGATATTATTGCCTTGCACTCGACCTTGTTTAACGCGTACTCCAGTTCGTACAATCGATATGCCGGATTAACGCAGACCATAATTGCGCCGATTTTTGCCGTGGCAAATTGTGTCAATACCCATTCATATCGGTTAGGCGACCAGATGCCTACCCTGTCGCCGGGTTCGATGCCGAGTCGCAGCAGACCGGTAGCCAGCCGATTTACCTGTTGTACAAATTCGAAGTATGTCCAGCGGATATTCTGGTGCGGCATCACCAGCGCCATATGGTCAGGATCACGTTCTGCAATTTTATCGAGATGCTGCCCGATAGTGGCGCTTAGCAATGGCGCGCTGCGGCCTTTATATCGAGCTTCGGTCAGTGTCATCTCATCCTTCTACCGGAAATTCAGCAATCAATGTAGCACAAAGGCCTTTTTTGAATTAACTACTATAATACCTCGCCGATATATCTGAAAAAGACAGAACATGTATACACCGATACAATCTGCCCTGGCGTCATGGTTAGGCAGCAAGGTGCCTGAACCCAGGAGATTCTTCCACGGTCGGGGGCACCTTCATGAAGGGCTCGAACACATCGTCATGGACTGGTACCCGCCAGTGCTGTTAATCACGGCATACAACGAGGTAAGCCAGCTGAACGATCTGATGGACATCGTCCTGGATGCGGACAGGCACAGCCAGATTGAGTCGGTGATTCTGCAACACAGGTACAAGAGAGGCGCACCATCAGAGTTGTTGTTTGGCAAGGACTGCCCCTGCTGTATCGTGCGCGAAGGCGACCTCTCCTACGAAGTACATCCAGGTGTGCAGCAAAATGCAGGCCTGTTCCTGGACATGCGACTGTTGCGCGAATGGTTGCGGCAGAACAGCGCGGGACGAAATGTATTAAATCTGTTTGCCTACACCTGCTCCCTGTCGGTGGCGGCACTTGCCGGGGATGCAAGGCAGGTAGTCAATGTTGATATGAGCAAACCCAGCATCAAGTGGGGAGAGAAAAACCATGCCCTAAACAACCAGGACAGCAAAGCGGTTCGGTCTATCCCACATAACATTTTCCGATCCTGGGGGCGGATAATAAAATACGGACCCTACGATACGATTATCATCGATCCCCCTACCCGCCAACGCGGCAGTTTTGACGCGGAGAAAAACTACAGCAACCTGCTGAAAAAACTGGGTCAGTTAACGCTTCCGTCTGCCGACATTATTGCGACTGTAAACAGCCCGTATCTGGGTCCCGATTTCCTCATTCACCTGATGCAGCGATACGCACCGGCATGCCGCTTTGTCGAACAAATGCATGCACCCGCCGAATTCGCGGACAAATTCCCGGACAAGGCCCTCAAAATTTTCCGCTTTCGGGTCTCCTGACGGTAACCCGGTCATACTGTCACAGGAAGCCACAGGGGTGTTGATTCAAAATCCTTTCAAGGACAAATTTTCATCCAGGATCGAAGCCCTGTTTTACCATTAAATTAAAGCTCGATTTTCTGAAACGAGACAAGCCGGTCTCCCTGGTGTACAGGCACAGCCAGCGGCGACCTCGCTTGCAATAGTCTCGCTGCTGGCACCAGTTGACTGATCTCGGCGAGATAACCGGCATGGGGACCCGATCCGGTAAAGTTCAAGGTGACATGCAGCGCCCGATTCTGCATGCCGGAAAACATCAAGACATGGTTACCTTTGGCGCGCTCCTCCTGCATTAGTTTCGCTTCGAACAGATTCCCATTCAGGTGAAAACTTTGCAGACCAGCGGCTTCAGGAAAGACGAAAAAAATATGTGGGGCTTTACGCGCTGAGCTCACCTTAAAATCAAATGACTGACCCTGCGACGAATTTCTGATATCGCTGATGATAAATCGGGGCCTGGTGATGTCAGCTTTCTCAGCCTGGGCCAAGTTCTTCGTTTTGGGTTCATGCCACGGGAAAAGCGACACCTCAAGCACAAATTCCATTTCTGCTGCCAGCTTCCCAGGTACGGGATTTTGCGATTGCGCCCACCAGTAAGCGGTATCTTCATCCAAATCCTGAACAAACAATAAATTCAGATGCTGCGGTCGAAACGGAGAATAAAGTGGTGTTGATACCGTACCCAGGGTGCCACCAACCATGAAAATAATACCGATAAGGACTACCGGCTTCACCAGAAACCCACGCACAAACGGTGAAATACTGGCGAAAAAAATTCCCATACTGAAAAAAGTTGTAGCAATAAGCCGGTAACCCTGCGTTATCTCCAACAGCAGCACCATGTTGAGGCTCGCGGGTATTACCATCACCAGTGTTAGCAATTGGACAATGCTGCTGGCGGTTGTCGGCAGTACCGATGCCGCCGCCAACAGTATCGATGCAGCCAGCAATGGCAGGATGAGCAGATTCGCCGCATCCGGCAACAACAAAGCGCAAGCCAGCGCCAGTGCCAGCCACATCCACCAGAGACCAAGCAGGCTCTCTTGCTGACTCAGATACCGGTTTGCCAGTGCGGCAAGGGGAAATCCTATGACCATGGGCGACGAAAATAGTACCAGCCGGAAAGCCAGTTCACTGGCTGGCCAGGAAACAGTAGTCCCGTTAATTAAATCAATGAGTTTGAAATTCAGGAACAGCAGCAGGCTGGTGGCCAGCACAATGACCAGGGGCGACGCTACTGCAATGATTAATTTCGAAGGCTTGAGATTTACCCTGATACTCACAACAAGGAGCAGAACGGCTGCTGCTATCACCAGGTAGAGACTCAGCTCACTCGGCCAGCTGACCCATCGACCATAAACATTGCTATAGACCAGGTTTGAGGATTCAAGAGCGCCAAGGTCCAGCGCTGCCAGTCTGCGTGCCAGCGGTAATACATTTTCACCGTGATGCTGCAGCGTCCGTACATCCAGATTCTCGAGATTGTCGTTGGCAGTGTGGTAATGATTTCTTTCACCGGCAAAGGCAAAATCAATGCCGGGCACTTCTGCGCGAATGGACACTGAGAAATCGGTGTCATTCGGCATGCGTTTGAATATTTCGTTAATGAGTGAGGCGCCATCAGGATAGTCTGCACCCTCACCGTAAGCATCAATGAGTGTTTTGTTGCTCATTGCTGTTCTCAACAGTCGGCTTTGCCCAGTTGAGCCAGACCCTTCAACGTTGATGATGACACCCACCTGGTCCTTTAAGGGGTGGTAGGCAAAAAAAGCTTCGGCACCCAGCAGACCGTTTTCCTCGGCATCAGTGATGATCAGGAGAATCGGATTTAAAAAAGGTCCCTCCGTTTTCAGCATCCGCCCAATTTCCAGTATCGTCGCCAGCCCGGCGCCATCGTCCCCGGCTCCCGGTGCTGGTGGTACGGAATCATAGTGCGCCATCAATGCAACGTAAGGAGATTCCAGTTCGCCGGGAATCACGGCAATAATATTTTCAACCCAGGCGCAGCTGTTCCGTTTCTGCGAACAACCCCAGGATGCTTGAATCTCTGCCTGTATTTCCTGATCGGCCAACCAGGCAAGAATCCGCTGCTTTACGCGTTTGTTCGCCTCACTGCCCACCGGATGCGGGATGCCATCGCGTAGCAAGTAACGCAGGAGCGTCATGGCGCGTTGGGCGGAAAATTCAGATTCAGCCACAGTCGCCGGTTTGACTGCAGGAAGATCACCCAGGCGCTGGTTAAGAAAAAAAGCGATGGCGCTTATGGCTAGCGCCAGGATAAAGAGATACTTCCGCATAGGCGTCTGATTCGAATTCAATGACAACTCTAACGACTTCGCTTGACCTCAGCCATCAAACTGAATAACTCGAGGGTATTGGCGGGTTCCGTACTGCCACTGTATTCCCGGTAAAGGGTATCAATGTTTATGGCGATGCGTTCCGCGTCACTCCAGGACTCGTAGTCCGTCAGCGAAATATCATGCGCGGCATCACGCACGGACAAACCCGCGTCGTATCGTTTTCGGGCTTCCGTATCAATATAGCCGAGGTATTCCTGTACCCGCTTCACCCCAGCCACGTCAGTGATGGGACCATGCCCGGGCACAATCACATCCGCCTCCATATCGATAATCATCTCGCAGGCCTTGATCCAGTTGGCGACAGGACCAGCCCACATGATCGGTGTGCCATCGATGAAAAGGATATCGCCGGTAAACACGGTTTTGTCTTCAGGCACATGGACTAATACATCTCCGCGGGTGTGAGCTGGACCAACCTCAAGGAGATGAACATTTTTATTGCCGACCTGAAGTTGCATCTCACCGGTAAATGTTTTTGTCGGGAGTTTCTCCGCGACATCGTGAAAATCAAAGGGCCCGAATATCTCCTGCACATACTCACCTGCCTCGCCGAGAGATGGTGCAGCGTCCATAAATCCCTGCATCATCTCCGCGGTAAAAGCTTCCATTTCGCGAGCACTGGCAGCCGAGGCAATGACTTCTGCCGCCGTACACAATCCGTTGCCATGGGTATGATCGCCATTGGCATGCGTGTTGACTAGCGTATTAATCTCCCCTGCCTTGACGCCAGTTGCATCCGCCATGGCAGACAGCATGTCCCGGGTTAGGCTGGCATCAAACAAGGTGTCGACCAGCAGGGACTGGTCGCCATCAACGATGAGACCAGCATTGGACCAGCCCCAGCCTCCGTCAGGCTGCAGCCAGGCGTATATTCCGTTTCCGGTCTCCACCAATCCTTTTTTATAGGTCCATTGCTCAGACATTGTTTGCTCCCATTGTGCTGCTGATAAAAGACAGATTGTGGCCTAATTTTACTCCGAGCCCAATTGTCTTATCATCACGCAAATTCAACAAGGAATTTGCATTGCCTGTTATTACCTGCATTGAGGACCTTCGGGTCTTGTACAAAAAACGAGTTCCGCGCATGTTCTATGACTATACGGATTCCGGTTCCTGGACCGAGAGTACCTATCGCGACAACATCACTGCTTTCGACAAGATCAAATTACGCCAGCGGGTGCTGGTGGACATGGACAAGCGCTCCCTTGCAGCAATGATGGTCGGACAGAAGGTCTCTATGCCAGTTGCCCTTGCACCGGTGGGACTGACCGGGATGCAGCACGCGGACGGAGAAATCAAGGCGGCCAGAGCAGCCGAGAAATTCGGCGTACCCTACTGCCTGTCCACCATGAGCATTTGTTCAATAGAAGATGTCGCTGAGAACAC
>JACZXW010000029.1 GCA_022571415.1 Pseudomonadota bacterium | reverse complement strand
GACATCTGTCACGCCCATGGGGACTATGATGTGAATGTCGATACAGGCACCAGCAGCCCGCAGCAATGTGCCTCGCAAGTCATCGATTTTCTTGCCCGCGGCAAGTCAGGCGCCTTCAACAGAATCAGGTCGACCCAGGGGGCTTAGGCAGGCCTGGCGATACCCCGAAAATTATAGGTGGCAAACTTCGGACCTGGAATATAACCCGTTGTCAATGCATCAAACCTGAATCCAGCCTGTGTAATCAGCTCGTCCATTTTTCGATTCAGGTTGCAACCGCCACCGACCAGCTTCCATATAGGATTGATCCGCGACTGCCATGCGGCGACACCCGGATCCGGAGAAAGGCCGTGCTCCGCAAAAATCAGTTTCCCGGACGGCTTCAAGACACGGCGAATTTCCTGCAATGCCTGCACCGGATCTGAGATGGAGCACAAGGTCCAGGTGATCACGACTGAGTCAAAGCCGTTATCCTCGGACGGTATCTGTTCACCACTGCCGTTCACGAAATCCACATCGACACCGCACCGCGCCGCGACTTCCCGCCCATAGTCCTGCAGTTCAACCGACGGGTCCAGGCCAACAACCGTCACATTCCCCGCATAAAAAGGCAGGTTGAGTCCGGATCCAATGCCGACTTCCAGGACGCGTCCGTTCGCCTCGGGAACCAGCTTCGCCCTGATCTCGGTCAAATCCGGCGACTTCATGACGCAGTTCAGGATCTTCGGCAGCAGGTATTTCTCGTACAGACCCACGGCTGTCAGTCCACCCCTCTTGCAAGGGTAGCCTCAAGCAAGACCAGGCGATCATTTCCGAAATACATATCAGATTCGTTCACAAACATGGTGGGTGATCCAAAACCTCCGCGACGCACAAGCTCTTCCGTATTGGCACGCAACTTATCCTTGTATGCCTGGTCTGTGATTTTCTGGAAAAATTCGATCCTGTCCAGGCCGGTCTTATCGAGTATGTCCTCCAATACTTCATCCTTCGAGATGTCGTTGAGATCGGTCCAGTAACTATGGAAAACATGCCCGACATAATCTGAAAGGAGTCCTTTCTCCTGCGCGACAAAACAACCACGCATGGCTTTGACGGAATTGACAGGGAACACCGCTGGCGTTCCGATAACGATTCCCTGGTGCTCAGCCCAATCGGTCAAATCCTTCTGGTAATAGGCTGATTTGACCGCGATGGGATTCGCGCGCTGTTCATACACACTCGCGTTAACACTGTTGAAAACGCCTCCCACCAGGATGGGTTTCCATATCAATGCTGCCGAGTATCGCTCACAGATCGACTCGATCCGGGTGTAGGCAAGGTAGGTCCAAGGACTTGAACAGTCAAAAAAATACTCAACCTGCATAGATAGACCCCGGTTCGCGGCAGGTTAGAAAGACGCCTGCGTCAACAATCAGTGTGCGGTAAAAACGCAACGACGACAAGCGCATCGACTGAATCTGCGAGCCTGGAGGTGAAGCCTGTATGATAGTAGCTAACCTGCTTGCGAACGGTGGATACAGATGGACGAGGAAATAATAACCCTAAGACAAATGCTCAAATCCAGCGCTAAAGTCGTGGTGTTCACAGGTGCCGGGATCTCAACCGAATCCGGGATCCCCGACTTTCGTGGCCCAAATGGAATCTGGAACAAGATGACGCCCATCGATTTCAACGACTTTGTGCGCTCGGAAGACGTCCGCCGGGAATCATGGCATCGAAAATTTTCCGGAAGTGACAAAATGGCTAATGCGGAACCTAATGCCGGACACATTGCCCTCAATCACCTGGTGCAGCTCGGCAAAGTGACTCACATCATCACGCAAAATGTTGATGGCCTGCATCACAAGTCCGGTGTGCCGGAAGAACAAATCATCGAGTTACACGGCAATGCCAACTATGCCACCTGCCTGGATTGCGGGCACCGATATGAACTGGAAGACCTCAGGCAAGCGTTCCTGACAGATGACGAGATACCTTACTGTGATCGGTGTGAAGGCATCGTCAAAACGGCAACAATTTCATTCGGTCAGGCAATGCCGGAAAAAGAAATGCAGCGTGCCGAGGCCGCCACGTTTGCCTGCGATATGTTCATTGCCATCGGTTCATCCCTGGTGGTCTACCCCGCTGCCGGGTTTCCCCGAATGGCCAAGCAGAACGGAGCTACATTGGTCATCCTTAACAATGAGCCTACTGACCTGGATCCTGTCGCAGATCTGGTGCTGCACAAACAGATCGGACCTACCCTGTCCGCTGCGGTTGATTAGACCTGATATCCTGCACTCTTCTGATAAGTTCATTGATATCCATTGGCGTATCGTTAATCGCATGCATGCGATCATCTTCATAGTCCTGACCGTCACTTGTGCACACGATAATTTGAAGCTTCCCATTGGTTTCGAGTAAATATTCTGCAAGCTGATCTGCCACACCGAGAATTGCCAGGTCCAGGGATTTGGCATTGAGCCGGGCAAATTTGGTCGCAGCCTCGGCATCGGTAAAGCTGGTCACCTTATATTGCTGTGACTGTAAAAGTTCCACCAGCAGTTGCATCCTGGTGGGGTCCTTGTGCACGATCAACACATGCTGGGTTGACCAACCGGTGTTGTCGGAATATGGCATGGCGCTACGTTTTTCCTGCCGAATAAGGTTTTCGCTTTGACGCAGCCCCGTACTGATTTCGTTTTGATAACGCCTGATGGCCGTCAGGCGTTCGCCGTTGAGGGAGGTATTTTCTTCCAGCATTAATTCGACCAGCTCCGCATATCCAAGGGTAGTCGAGACAAGATTGTTGATCTGGTGCAGAAACCTCCGTTCTGGTTTCTTCAGTGTCTGCAACTGCTTTTGAAGCAGCCTTATTTCCGAGACATCAAATAACCACAATTGAGTACGCGCAACATCCGGCTGCGGCGAAACGTGAAACATAAAAGTCCCCTTTTGATTACACGCCCCCTCAAACACGCCTTTACCCGATGCGCCATTTAACTCCAGGAAGGTAGCTCTTGATCCCTCGTCGAGATAATCATTGATCGAACTGCCCACGCGAAGATCCAGTTCCTGCGCTTTGCGATTGGCAGCCATCAATGTGAGGTTACTGTCGAGAAGGATATAGGCGACAGGTGCGGTCATTATCTCGGCTGCAAGATGATACACATCCGATTGATTGGAGGACCTGTCGTTCACGAAGCAGCACCATGCAACGCGTGCTGAACAATATCAACCAGGTGCGACACTTTTACCGGCTTGGTCACATAACCCACTGCTCCGAGTTCAAGCGCGACACGGGCGTCCACAGCCTCGCTGTATCCCGTGCATATAATGATAGGCAGTTCAGGTCTTTGCTCCAGCATTGTCTGCATCACAACATCTCCGGAAACACCCGGCATGGTCTGATCAGTAATAACAAGGTCAAAACGATCCGGGTTCTCTTTAAATTGGGCCAGTGCTGCACCGGGATCAGTAAACACCGTTGCGGTATATCCTGCCTGCTGTACGACTTCCTTCAGGTAATTGGCAACCGCCAATTCATCATCAATAATGAGGATGTTGTTACCGCTTTCTTTCATCCCGATAGGGACCGGCTTTGCCAACCCGGTTATCGGAAAAAACAGGACCGTTGAGAAGCCTGAATCTCCTATCGTCAGTCTGATATGCCCACCCTGCTGGTGAATCAAATCACTGACTTGCACCAGATTTACCATTTCCCCCACGCCTGCGGTGACAAATCCAGGAGTAAGCATGTACTTGAGATGTTCCCTGTCGAAATCCAGTCCTGTATCGGTAAGGGTAATGGCGAAAACCGCCTCATCCGTGCCGCGATCGCATGCGCTGCATTGTTCAATCTCCTGCGACATTGCCGTCATGTAGCGTCGACTATTTCCATTTCCTTCCTTGTTCATGAAGTCCATGACGCCGCTTATCGCCCTATCCAATATATCGCCGGATACGTTAAATGGAATAGCAAAATTACCGGTAAAGCTGAGATTGAATTTTTTCGCTATCTGTTCCAGGGACGCACCCGCATAGGCGGTATTTTCGCTGGATTGCAGCAGCAGACGAATCTGCTCACCGCCGGTCATCACTTCCGCTGCAAAATCTTTGATGCGCGCCGGCACTTCGGTGGAAGACCGGATCAATTCTGAATAGCCCATGACTGAGGCCAGCTTGCCCATCAATTCATGATGAACTTTTTTGCCCAGGATTCTATCTTTCTCGTTCGTCAGATCCATGTGAATTCCTCGCACGAGGATGGGCTTTCCTTCGTCGTCTCTCTCGACCACGAATCCTCTGGTCTCTATCAGCAGCTCTACCCCTTGTTTCGAGGCAAGCCCGTATTGAATTGTAAATGGACCGTCTGCGGTCGCGTCTTCAATCGTTTTCTGGACACGATCACGATCGACAGGGGAAATGAGTGAAAACCAGGTCGGGAGTTGATTGATGTTGCTGGTGGTTTCGTACCCCAGATGCCGAAGCCAACCTTCATTGTGGAAGATCAAACCCTTGGGTCTATCTATTTCCCACACCCCTATATTATTGTCGAGGAGGTCATACAAGGGTGAATCAAGAACCTGGCTTGCGCTTTCTACCTTAAAAAAGGCATGGTAATGGTAAGTGTCTGGATCCCTAAAAATGACCCACTGGCCATGTTTTGTTGAATTCTCACCGGTTCGGACTTCATGCTTCAGAATCAATCGACCATGTCGTGTCAGTCGTTTGCGATAGATCCGTAATAACCTTTCACTATTTTTTGCCGGTAGTATTTTTGCAAAAGGCGTTGACGTGTCAGCCAGCTGATCTAACTGAAACAGTTCCTGCGCCGCCAGGTTACAGGATGTGATATTCAGTTTTATGTCCAGCTTCAAATAGGGTAAAAGGTTTTGCCGATATAATAATTCCCTGCTGAAAGATTCATCCGCAAACCCACGCTTGTACCGATCCAGGACGATATCCATATACTGGTCCGCAGGATCCAGTCGCACAGCAGTTGCATGATCAACGACCTCGCCACGAAGATTGTGTATCTCGATTTCAATGTCGATGCCTTCCCGTTCACCTGCATGTGGCCTTTGCCTGCTGGATGCCTGACAGAGGCGGTAAATCTGGTAGAAATTTTGCTGCGGCAGGTGCGGGTTATGGGTGAACTGAGCGATGCACTCGTCGTTGCTGGCATAACCCAGCAAATGGCTGAACGCCCTATTGCAGGCAATCGGCTCGAAGTGTCCGAGGTCGACCCTCAATATAGGCTGAGGCAGTTCGTCAAATATCAGTTTATAACTGCCCAGCTCTTTCCTGGATTTAAGTAGCAGGTAGCCAGTAACTGCCACTGCCGCCACCAACGACAGAATAAACAATTCCTCCAGAAGGGATGATCCGGCTGCCATGATCTATAACATTACATTCTTGTAAACAACAATCTGCATGACGGTTCATTCCTCAAGGAGCGTCAGTTATCTCGATGTCCTTGTTGAGGATCAATCGAGCAAAGTAACGTAAAAATTCCTTGTGTTGATTGCTCGTTCCCTGCCTCGCTAAACTTTCATCGCCTTTCTTGCTGATGATAAAATCAAAGCAACCTGTGACGCTCGCACCTTCTCCTAAAACCCTCTCGATTTCCTCGTTAAAGAAATCGTGAAGTGCGCTCAGGTCTTCCTCCTCAATGCCTGACCTCTCCGGATTCAGCACAGCATTACCCCAGATGGTTGCCATGTAAACCTGAAACCTTTCGGTATCGACCAAATCATCAGAAATTCTACACTGGTCAAGAATCTCTTCTATAGCAGGGATAAAACGAGTACGCAGCTCTGACAGTTCCATAGGTGAGTATAAACACCTGCCGCCTGACCTGCACAGCGATTAGGTAAATTCGACAGGCAAGTTAAGTTGTACAATTAATACCCCAGGGTATAAGGAAATTGGCCGGTGATTGAGGAAGACCGCCCACAACGAAAAATTATTCATATCGATATGGATTGCTTTTACGCGGCAGTGGAAATGCGTGACGATCCCGTCTTGAAAGACATTCCCCTGGCAGTAGGTGGCGCTGCAGACAAGCGTGGTGTGATCTCCACGTGTAATTACATCGCCAGGGACTACGGCATACATTCAGCCATGGCTACCGCGTACGCAATGCGGCTTTGCCCGAAACTTAAAGTCATCCCCGGACGAATGAGCTACTACCAGTCCATTTCGAGACAGATTCGGGCAATCTTTCGTCGCTATACAGATATTATCGAACCCCTCAGCCTCGATGAGGCATTTCTGGATGTTACCCGGACCTCCCTCTTTCGAGGCAGTGCTACCTTGATGGCTGATGACATCCGCAGCGCAATACGGCGTGAGTTGAATCTCACCGCTTCTGCGGGGGTTGCACCGAACAAATTTCTGGCAAAAATTTGCAGTGAGGAAAACAAACCGGACGGTCAATGCGTGGTCACGCCCGCACAGATTTCAAATTTCGTCAAAGATCTGCCGTTAAAGAAAATCCCCGGCGTAGGAAAAGTCACGGTAAAAAGGCTGGCGAAAATTGGACTCGAAACCTGCGCTGATGTCAGGGCCATGGGTAGCCAGGAACTCGTCAGACTGCTGGGTAGCTTTGGAGAGCATCTGTACAAACGTGCCCGGGGGATTGATGACAGAGGGCTCACCACCCACTGGGTGCGCAAGAGCCTCAGCGTTGAGAGAACCTATGCAGAGGACATTCCCTATCCTGAATTGGCCATTGAGTCACTGGACACGCTGTATGACGAACTAAAACGGCGCCTGCAGAAGCATGTGGCGCGTCCGATCAGAAACCAGCAGGTCAAGCTCAAGTTCTCCGACTTTCAGCAGACCACCATGGAACGTGGTTGCGCCGGGCTGGACAAGGCTCTATTCCTGGAGCTGATGCCGCTAGCATGGGAACGGGGTAATGGAAAAGGCATACGGCTGCTGGGGATCGGTGTTACTTTCAAGGACGATGATAATCTTGTGGAAGAGAGGCAACTGGGCCTCTTTCCGGCCGATACCGGAGAACCTCGGACCCACCGCTAGAAACTGCTGAAGCCCTTTCAGGCTGCGCCTGAAGTGATTGGTGAACTGCTGCTGCATTTTGTATCATGGCGCCCCTTTGATCGCGGTCACCAGTCACTATCGGGTGCAACAAAGTACCATGAGAAAGACCAAAATTATCTGCACGATTGGTCCTAAAACCAGCTCATACCCCATGTTGGAGAAACTTGCGGCGGCGGGTATGGATATTGTTCGATTAAATATGTCTCACGGGGAGCATGAATCCGCCGCGCGCGTAATCAAACATATCAAAACCTTGAATCGCAAGGTGACCTACCCCATTGCGATCCTGTTAGATACACAGGGACCGGAAATCAGGACGGGAGATATCGCGAATGATCTGGAGTTAAAGAATGGCTCAATCATTACCATCAGTGTTCGTGATACTAAAGTCGAAGAGTCATCCATCCACATCCAATACGCTGAACTTATCGATGCCGTCGACATAGGTGATCGAATTACCGTTGACAACGGCATTATCAATTTTGAGGTGCTGGCGAAAAACGAAAACGGAACCATGCAATGCAAGGTCATTGACGGCGGTATTCTAAAGAGCAAACGACACGTCAACCTGCCAGGCATCCGTGTCAACCTGCCTGCAATCACTAAAAAGGACAAGGCAGATATCCTTTTTGCAGTAGAGCAACAGGTAGATTTCATCGCGCTGTCTTTCGTGCGCGAGGCGCAGGATATTCGTGACCTTAATGAACTGCTGGGGGACAAAGCCGGGAAGATCAAGGTCATTGCCAAAATCGAGGATCAATCCGGGGTAGAGAATATTGAAGAAATTATCGATGAAGCAGATGGCATCATGGTTGCCCGTGGTGATCTCGGAGTGGAAATCAACGTGGCAGAACTGCCGAATGTACAAAGGCGCATTGTTCAGTTATGTGCGGAAAAAGGGAAACGGGTCATCGTCGCTACCCACCTGCTGGAATCCATGATTGAAAATCCAATACCGACCCGGGCAGAGGTCACAGACGTCGCCAATGCTATTTACGAGGAAGTTGATGCAGTGATGTTATCCGGTGAGACGACGGTAGGCAGGCATCCCATTCGCTGTGTCGAACAGCTAGTGGAAATTGCCGAAGCAACGGAATCTTTCACCGGACTCAATTTCACCAGGAACCTGCATAGCGAAAACGAAAAGCAATTACTCGCTGTTACCGCTGTGCAGTTGGCGGAATCGTTAAAAGCCAAGGGGATAGTGGTCATTACCCGTCGCGGATTCATGGCGGACTATGTCACTAACTGTCATCCTCAACAGACCCGTATTTACGCATTTACAAACGATTCGCGAACCAGGCGACGTTTGATGCTGAACCGAAACATGTCGCCGTTTCGCTCCGACTTCAGCAATGATCCCGAGAAAACGCTTCAGACTGCATTCGATGCGTTAAAAACACGAGCCTCTCTGAAGACTGGAGACAAGGTTGTCGTTATATCGGATGTGCTGGCAGGCGTTGGCATTGACGCGATCCAGATAAGGGAGATACCCTGACACCTGATCCTATTGCACAAAAAATCACGCAAAAATCTTGCCGGGATTGAGGATGTCCTTCGGATCGAGCGCCTTCTTGATTCTGAGCATCAGGGCAATTTCGTTTTCACTTCTCGACCAGGACAGGTAGTCCTTTTTTTGCAGGCCGATGCCATGTTCGGCAGAAACCGAGCCTCCCCGGGTGGTAAGACCCCGATAGACTGTTTCCTCTACTGCTTTTTTAGTTTCAGCCGATTCATCGCCGACACCAACGATGATGTGCAGATTACCGTCTCCCAGGTGGCCGAAAATCATGCAGCTGTTGTCCGCCCACTGCTTATCCAGGTCATCTTGCATTTCCTCTACATAAGACTCCATTTTGTTCAGCGACACGCTGATATCGAAGGTGAATATAGGCCAGTTCTGGACCACCTGGCCGACGTCGTCGCGAATAGCCCACATGGAGTCCCGGTCGGATTGACTCTGTGCAATGACGGCATCCGCGATAACGCCATCGTCAAGTAATGTTGACAGCACCTCGACAAACCTGTCTGCATCCATTGCAGGATCACCGCCCATGGCTTCAAGGAGAATATAATAATTGTAGTCATGACTTAACGGCGGCGAACTTTTCGCCGGCGGGCTCGTCACCAGCTTGTAATAATCCTGCCACAAGACTTCAAATGCGCTGAGTGTCCCGCCCAGGGCACTGTCAATCGTGTTCAGGAACGAAGTGACCTGCGAGAATTCATTGACGCCGATAAATGCCATGTCCTGGCTGCGAGGCCGGGGTCTGACCCGCAGAACAAGGCGAGTGACGATACCCAGGGTACCCTCCGCGCCCATAAACAAGTGTTTGATGTCGTAGCCGGTATTGTTTTTGATGATCTTGTTCATGGAAGAAATAATGGTTCCATCCGCCAGCACCACCTCCATGCCAAGCACCTGGTCGCGCATCATGCCGTAGCGAATCACTCGGTTACCACCGGCATTGGTGGATACATTGCCACCGATGGTGGCCGTGCCCCGTGCGCCCAGGTCCAGCGGGAACAACAAATCCGCCTTCTCTGCCGCTTCCTGCACCAGCTGCAACGGCACACCGGCCTGTACCGTCATCGTCCTGCTTTCAACATCGATTTCCTCGATCTTGTTCATCCTTTCCAGCGTTATCGCGATTTCCTTGTTATTTGAGCTAGTCCCATCGACCAGCCCGGTCAGGCCGCCATGAGGAACCACGGGCTGACCCGCCGCGTGACATATTTTCAGGATCGCGGACACTTCTTCGGTTGAGGTTGGTCGAACCAAGGCGAACGGCTCCACACTGGTTGAGGCCAGGGGTCCTGCCCCGGAGAACTGCCTTTCCTTCAGGCGCTCTCCATGAAACACTCCATTTTTGCCCAGCAGGGCTTCCAGTTTTACAATCAAATCTGACATATCAACTCCTAAAACAGAGATCGGCAACCTCATTAAAATGGGATACGAAGCTCACCCTGAGCCCCTTCTTGAGATAATCGGGCATCTCATCAAAATCCCGCTGATTGTCAGCTGGCAGAATAAGTTCCTTCAGACTCGCCCTGCGTGCACCAATAACTTTTTCCCTGATCCCGCCAACAGGAAGCACCCGACCGGTAAGGGTCAATTCTCCGGTCATTGCCATTTCTCTCCTGACCTTTTTCCCTTTCGCCAAGGATAACAATGCACTTGCCATGGTGATACCAGCGCTCGGTCCATCTTTAGGAGTTGCGCCTTCGGGTACATGCAAATGAACAAAAGCGTCATCAAAGAAAGACTCAATGCCTTTTAATTCCTTCAAGTGCGAAGCCACAAAACTGTAGGCAATCTGTGCTGATTCCCGCATCACGTCCCCTAGCTGGCCGGTTTGCTTGAAACCACGGCTGCCATCGTGAATTCGTGATGCTTCGATAGTCAGCGTGGTGCCACCCATCGCCGTCCAGGCAAGCCCGGTCACAACACCGACGCCTCTATGGGGATGCTGTTTAGTGAACATCGGCGCGCCCAGGTATTCCTCCAGGTTTGCGATACCGACAGATATTTTTTGATTGTCATCCTCAAGCAGTGACACGACCGTCTTGCGAACGATTCGGCCCAGCTGTTTTTCCAGCGCCCGAACGCCAGCTTCTCGCGCATAACCGTCTATTACCTTTCGCAGAGCTCCTACGGTGATTTTCAACTTGGATGCGGGAACACCGGCTCTCTTCAGTTGACGTTTCCACAGGTGGTGTTTTGCAATCAGCAGTTTCTCTTCCGTCAGGTATCCAGCGAGTCGAATCACCTCCATGCGATCCAGCAGTGCAGCAGGAATGGTATCGAGCTGGTTCGCGGTGCAGATGAACAAGACTTTTGACAGATCAACCCGCAGGTCAAGATAGTGATCCAGGAACTCGCTGTTTTGCTCAGGATCGAGCACTTCCAGCAGCGCAGACGCTGGATCGCCCTGGTAGGAAGCACCAACCTTGTCAATTTCATCTAACATGATCACCGGGTTGCAGACTTCCACTTCCTTCAGCGCCTGGATCATTTTTCCAGGCATGGCTCCGATGTAGGTGCGACGGTGACCTTTAATTTCCGCTTCATCACGCATGCCGCCGAGACTAAACTGGTAAAATTTTCGCCCCAGGGCACTGGCGACCGATTTGCCAAGGCTGGTTTTACCAACGCCTGGAGGACCAACCAGCAACAGGATGGAACCGGCGATTTCACCCCGATAGGCACCGATAGCCAGAAATTCAATCATCCGTTGCTTCACATCATCAAGGCCGTCGTGGTCTCTATCCAGCACTTTCCTCGCATGAGCCAGGTCCAGCTGGTCCTCGGAAAACACACCCCAGGGTACTGAAGTTACCCAATCCAGGTAATTACGGGTGACGCCGTATTCTGCCGACGATGGATCCAAAACCTGCAGCTTTTGCAATTCGTCATCCACACGCTTTGCTACATGATCAGGCGTATCCAGATGTTCCAGTCGTTCGCTGAACTTTTCCACATCGGATTCGCGGTCATCCTTGGAAATGCCTAATTCCTGCTGGATGACCTTGAGTTGCTGGCGCAGGAAGAACTCTTTTTGCTGTTCGCTGACTTGCTCCTGCATCTGTTCGGTAATCTTGGCTTGAAGCCGGGCAACCTCCAATTCCTTGCCAATCATCAGCAGTACTTTCTCCATCCTCTCCAGCAGGGGAATGGTTTCCAGTATGTCCTGAAGCTCCACTGCATCTGCGGAAGTAATCGCTGCCGCAAAATCGGCCAGGGGAGACGGTTCATTGGGGTCAAAATAGTTCAGGTACTGTTTAAGCTCCTCGTTGTAAAGAGGATTTAGCGTCATTAACTCCTTGATGATATTAATGATGGACATCGCATAGGCGCGTAACTGACTTTCATCCTCTATCGGCGGCGAATCAAAATATTCGACCCGCACAACGTAAGGTGGTACCCGTTTCAGCCACTCGCGGATGCGGAATCGCCGGACCCCTTGGGCTATAAACTGCAACTTCCCTTTGCTCTCATGTAACCGATGAATGCGTGCAACACATCCGATGATGCAAATATCTTCAGGCTGGGGTACGCCTTTACCGGCAGATGGCGCGAAACTCATCGCAATGAGTTTGTGTGCACTTTCGGTGACCAGCCTGATGCTTTCGCCCCAGGGATCCTGATCAACGACAATCGGCTGAACTAGAACAGGAAAATAAGGGCGGGAGGCCAAGGGAATGAGTTGCAGCGTATCCGGCAATACCTGATCCGGTCTCGCCAACTGTTTATCCCGGTGATGCGGAATAAACTCGCTATTGCCATTGTCAGTGTCATCCATAAAATGTCATATCTGCTTTCGGGTGGGTTACGTGCAAGATTTGGGGGTGGTTTCCCTTAATTCAAGCGCCGGTTCGTTACACACATGCAACATCATGGACTGCCCATTTGACTTCATCAAGCAATGAAGCACAGGTTCTCTCAACTGGCTGTTCTGGTGTGAGACCACTGCTGATACAACAAGCCGCAGACGATGAAAATCAATCCGATATATGTCGTGGGGAAAATTGTTTCACCAAGAATCCGGTTGATAAATACAAGCGACAGGAATGGCGACAGGAATATCAGGTTGCTGACCCGTGATGTATTCTCGGATAGGCGAAGCGCAATGGACCAGCAGAGAAACGCAATGCTCATCTCAAACAGACCCACGTAGACTGCTCCCGCCAGTCCCGTCAGCGGAATCGCGAATCCGGAATACACCTGACAGATCACAGCGACCACCGGCAGGGCCACCATGAAATTGAGGCATATACCGGTGAGAGGCTCACGCGGATCTCTCACATTTAATACCCAGTAGCTGGCCCATACGATCGTGGAAAAAAGTGCTAGTGCCACGCCTGTCAGGTCTGAAGAAGCGAATTGCGTGAAGTTTCCCTGGGTTGCAATGACGACCACACCGGCATAACAAACAAATGCAGCAACAATGTCCGCCCACAGTATTTTCTGTTTCAGGAAAATGATGGACATGAAGGCAAAAGTGATGGCCCAGGTATAGTTAATCGGTTGCGCCACCTGTGCCGGAAGCCGGTCATAAGCCTCGAACAGCACCAGATAATAAAGGCAGGGATTCAACCCCCCGGCAATGACCGTTATCTTCCAATGCTGTTTAAAAGCACGAGTCAGGTTGCCCAGCTGGCCCCGTGCAGCAATGATGATGATCAGGGTCAATGCGGATGTAAGGCAGGCGTAAAACAGGAGCTGGAAAATATCCAGCGAGCGCAAGGTGAACTTAAATGCCGTTGCGACGGTTGACCATAACAGTACCGTGATGATGGCAAATACGACTGCACGGGTCTGACTGGTCACGGGGACAGGCCCAGTGCACTATGCGCAAGCCATGGTCCAGGCTCTCGATATTTTTGTTCGGTCCGACGCATCGGCGCAAAAAACCTGCCGCCGTTCATGTTTGCGCTGCGCACAAATGTGCCTTTCGAGGCTTCGCTCTGTTGCAGCCTCTGTCGGCTGCAGCGTTTTGCTTCGCAAAGCCGCTGCACTGGTGCCCGGGGCCGGGGTCGAACCGGCACCGCCCTGGGGCGACGAGATTTTAAGTCTCGCGTGTCTACCAATTTCACCACCCGGGCAGAAAAACGAAGACCGGTAGTTTACAGAGTCACCGACAGTTGCTCAATCTATCGAGCCACCCTCTCACCAATTGAGGTACCCGTACCAAACTGAACCTATGGTTGCGCAAAAAAGAATCGGGTAACCATAATAATAAAGTGGTGGTTCGAATAGCTGGAGACTGTCGGTCGACACCCTACAAACCTGGACGAAAAATCTGTAATTCACGTAAGCCGTTTCTTGTGATAAACAATTCTATCGCACACGAATCAGCCCTTCCTGCATGCAACTCGCAACAAGCTTGCCGTCGGCAGTATGGATAGTTCCCCTGGTATAGCCTCTCGCGCCAGCAGCAATTGGACTGTCAAGGGAATACAGCAGCCAGTCGTTCACATTCACCACATGATGGAACCAGATACTATGGTCAAGGCTGGCCACCTGCATATTCTCATGATCGTACTTGCCCCGATGCGGCAGCCGCGCTGTTCCCAGCAATGCCTGATCAGACTGGTACGCAAGGAGCGCCAGGTTTAGCCTGGCATCGTCCGGCGCGATACCGTTGCCTTTTATCCAGATATGTTGTGTCGGCTCCTGGGGTGATTCACCTGACAGGCGTTTGTGGTCTTCACGCCAACTCAGGAAGGGTCGTTGTTTCAACCCTTCAACCAGGGTCGCTTCATCAGGAGGGGTGAAGGCGCGCATGTCCAGCTGGTGCTCCAGCCCTTTTTCGGGAAGCTGAAATGACGCATCCATATTGAAGATGGCTTTTCCATTCTGCACCACCACAATGCGTCTCGTGGTGAACGACTTACCCTCTCGTATACGCTCCACTTCAAACAAGGCAGGAACCGAGGGATCACCCGGCCGGAGGAAGTAGGCATGTAAGGAATGCGGTAACCGGTCGTCCGGTACAGTGCGGCATGCTGCCATCAGTGCCTGAGCAATAATCTGACCGCCAAAAAGACGTCTGGTCCGGCCTGGGGGGTGGTAGCCACGATAGAGGTTGTGCTCTATGGTTTCCAGATCGAGCAGATCCAGCAGTTCTGCGAGTTGGTTTGCATCCGACATCTAGGCAGTACTGCCGCCATCGGCCATATACACGCCGCCGGTCAGAAACGAACTTTCATCCGATGCAAGGAACAACATGATATTGGCAATATCTTCGGGCTCCCCATAGCGCTGCAGTGGAATGCTGGCAGCTATTTGTTCGTGTGCAGCATCTGTATCCTGCGGATTAATACCCGCCTCGAGACTGCGCATCATCCTGGTTTCAACCGGACTGGGGTTGACGGTATTTACACGAATATTGTGCGCCGCGCCGTCCAGCGCAGTGGAGCGCATCAGACCAATGACCGCGTGTTTACTCGCGCTGTAAGCGGAAAGTACCGCACCGCCTTTTACCCCCATGACCGATGAGGTAATCACGATACTGCCTCCACCTCGAGCCTGCATCAGCGGAAATATATGTTTGATACCCAGCCAGACGCCCTTCACGTTAACCGCCATGACCCGATCAAACGTCTCTTCATCATAATCCACGATCGATGCGACTTTACCCTCTATACCCGCATTGGCGAGGTAGATATCAATACCGCCAAACTGTTCGACCGTGGCCTGTACATATTTCTCTGTCTCGGCAGCGCTGGTCACGTCAGCGACGCAATAACTCGATACATTACTGCCAAGATCCTTAACGGCCTCCTGCAGTGCTGATTCGTCAAGGTCTACCAGCATGACCTTCGCGCCTTCAGCGACGAACCGGGCGGCCGCAGCTCTGCCAATTCCACCCGCTCCACCTGTAATCACCGCCACTTTTTCTTCGATTCGTCCCATCATGATCTCCTGTTTTACCAGCAGACTACCAAAGCTTCGGCGATTAGACATCCTTGCAATTGAGCGCGATAATATGTTTTGGCACTTAGAATGCCATAAAAATAAACAATTGGCATGGCCTATGTCAGAATTTGAAACTTTGATCAATACCACCGACGGCAGGCGCTTGCGCAGCCGCGACAGCAAACGCAAGATCGTCTCGGCCATGCTTGAATTGGTGCGCGAAGGCCGTATAGCCCCCACCGCGGAAGAAGTCGCCCAGCGAGCTGATGTCGGTTTAAGAACCGTATTCAGGCGCTTCAAGGATATGGAGAGCCTGTACGCCGAAATGTCCGTTGCCATCAGTGAACAGGTCGCGCCAATCATCAATAAAGCATTAAGTCATGACGAGTGGTGGCGCAATTTTGCGCAACTGGTGGAACGCAGGCTGAAGGTATATGAAGTGATCCGGCCCTACCGTGTGGCGGCGGAGGTGCTTAAATTTCAATCCAGTATCCTGCACAACCGCCACCTGGAGATAGTGCGCGATGAGCGGGAACTGCTCATGTCGGTACTCCCCGCCTTTCTGATGGAAGACAAACCCCTGATCGAGGCCCTGCAAGCCGTACTCAGTTTCGATATGTGGCATCAACTTCGCAGTGACCAGAAACTGAGCGCGCAACAGGCGGGAGAGGTGGTCAACAAAATTCTATCCCGCCTTCTGCCGGAGACCCGTCTCTCTGATTACGGCTCAGCCTAGGCAGGGTTTATACCTTGAGATCGTGAAAAACACGTAGGATTCCTATAGACTTGCGCCCTTTCTTCACCCGGGCTGGGTGGCAGAGTGGTTATGCCGCGGTCTGCAACACCGTTTACGCCGGTTCGATTCCGACCCCAGCCTCCATCACCCGTGCGCATTACAGACAATTTCCTGTTTTGACATACCTTCATCAATAAATAGCTTTTGCGGTCGCAATACGTTGATTTTGTAACAAGTTTCCGCCATCGAGATTAGTTTGCAGTGATAGTGCTACCTGTTTGACGTCCCACTTGTGTGCTGGCGTAATGGCACGGAGCCTGGCAGACGGTTAGCCGACCCGGGTACGAAAAACCGCGCCAATCAGAGTCAGGCTTACTTATCAGAATCAGCTTTTTTCTGCCGTCGCGTACTTATGGTAATCACCACGATTGCGATAATGATCGCGATCATGGCACCTACTACGGGTCCTTCCATACTTTCCCCTTTTGCGGGTTCTCGTTACCGTTGCTTGAAGTGGAATTATAGAGAGCTATCCTGTTTTTCTATTCGTTCCTCATCCCCGAAGACAGATCCGGCCAGGCTAATTTAAGATACTGGACCATGGACCATAAGGTGAGCACCGCAGCGGCATACAGCAACAGGTAGCCCAGGATGACCACGGGACTATCCTGATCGGGACCGCCGGCCAGGAGCAGGATAATCGCGATCATCTGGAAAGTGGTTTTGACTTTGCCAAGAGCGGAAACGACAACACTGCGCATTTGACTGTACTGTGCCATCCATTCGCGTAATGCGGAAACGACAATTTCACGACCGACAATAACAATCGCCGGGACCGCGAGGATGGCGCTGGCATGTACTTCAACTAACAGCACCAGGGCTGTGGCAATGATCAGTTTGTCTGCAACAGGATCGAGGAAAGCGCCAAAGGGCGTCATCTGGCCGAGTTTGCGCGCCAGATAGCCGTCAAGCCAGTCCGAAATCGCAGCGACGGTAAACACACTGGCCGATGCGATATAGCGCCAATCCAGCGGGAAGAAGTAAAACACAATGACCAGCACGGGAATGAAAACGATCCGAACGCTGGTCACCATATTTGGAATGCTGATAGGAAGCTTCATGACATCGCAAGACTACCGTAAATCAGTATTCTAACCGTTGTGTAGTGTGGCATAAATGTGCTCCGCAAGCTTTTCGCTGATACTCTCTACCCTGGCTATTTCATCCATGCTGGCACTTTGCACCTGTTTCGACCCACCAAAATGGCGCAATAGTGCACGGCGACGTTTCGGGCCAACCCCATCGATGTTTTCAAGAACCGACTGCGTTCTTTTTTTACCGCGGCGACTGCGATGTGCAGTGATCGCGAAGCGATGACTTTCATCCCGGATATGCTGGATAAGATGCAATCCAGGGTGGGCAGGTGGCAGGTGGATTTCAGGTCCCCCAGACACAAAAAGACGTTCCAGCCCTGCTTTCCGGGTCGGACCCTTGGCAACACCCACCAACGTCACCCCAACTATCTGCAATTCTTCCATGATCTTTTCTGCCTCATGCAACTGCCCCTTGCCACCGTCTATAAAAAGGACATCCGGCAACAGCCCCTCCCCCTTCTTAATCCTTGTATATCTCCGTTTCAATGCCTGGGACATGGCCGCGTAATCATCGCCCGGCGTAATGCCGTCAATATTAAACCGACGGTAATCCGACTTGAGCGGGCCATTTGTGTCGAACACCACACAGGATGCAACCGTTGCCTCTCCGGAACTATGGCTAACATCGAAACATTCCAGCCGCTGTGGCATCGCATCGAGTTGCAATGCTTCCTGCAGGGCTTCGAATCGTTTGCCGATATTATTACGATTCGCAAGGTGGCTGCCGAGAGCCTGCTCCGCGCTGGTCACAGCAATATTGATCCATCGCTTACGGTGACCGCGCACCTGGTCTGCGATTTTAACCTTGCGCCCACTCTTTGCTGACAAGGCGTCTGCAAACAACAATCTATCTCCAAGTTTCGCGTTCACCACTATTTCTTTTGGAATTTCCCTTCCACTGGGCTCTGACAGATAAAACTGCGGAATGAATGCAGTCAGGATTTGCGATTCATCTTCATTGAGCCGGGTCGATGGAAAAAAATTCTTATTGCCGAGCATCCTGCCACCGCGGATAAACATCACCAGCACACAAACCCCACCCGGGGCTTTCTTCGCTACCATGACATCTATATCACCCTGCTTGCCGACTACATACTGTTGCTCCTGGATCTTGCGCAAATGCACAACCTGGTCGCGGTAGTGAGCTGCCTTTTCAAATTGCAGAGCGGCGGACGCCTCGTCCATCTTGTTGGCATAATCTTCCAGAACTGTATTGCTTTTCCCCTCAAGAAACATCACTGCGTGCTGCACATCATCAGCGTACTCCTCCGGGCTAATGAGATCGCAGCAGGGACCGGAACAGCGGTTGATCTGGTATTGCAGGCATGGCCTTGAACGATTCCTGAAGAAAGTATCTTCGCATTGGCGAACACGAAATACTTTTTGCAGAATATTCAAACTATCGCGAACGGAATAGGCGCTGGGGAAGGGGCCAAAGTACTTTCCTTTTTTCTTCTTTGCACCCCGGTGGAATGCCAGTCTAGGATACTCATCCGCGCTGGACAGATAAATATAGGGGTATGATTTGTCATCACGAAAAACGATGTTGTAGGGTGGCTTTAGCTCCTTGATCAAGGACTGTTCGAGCAGCAATGCCTCGGTTTCACTTGCGGTGACAACGACTTCGACATCGCAAATGCGTGACACCAGCGCCAGTGTTTTACTATCCAACGCCGTGGAGCGGAAATAGCTCGATACGCGATTTTTCAGGTTCTTGGCTTTACCCACATAGAGAACATCGTTCGCCGCATCCAGCATCCTGTACACACCAGGTCTGGAGGTAAGATTCTTCAGAAAGGATTTGTGGTCAAACTCAGTTCTCTTCATAGGTGTCAGGCTTGGTCTTCAGGCAGGAGGGAGGATAATTGCCCTGCCCTGGTGACTACATTGAAGAACATATCCTCCGTTAGCCTTCCCGTCTGGGTGTTATAGCGACTGCAATGGTAGGAATCAACCAGCCAGCCCAATTCGCCAATCTCATGAACCGCGCCATGAGAAAATGCGAATTGGCTTTGCCTGAGACCCATGCTCCTGAGGATACTTCCATGTGCGACTCGACCCAGCGCCAGCACAACAAATTCCTTTTTACGCACGTGCTCTGCAAGTTCTGTCGCAAGAAACCTCTGGCAGTTTAGCAGCTCAATCCGACTGGGTTTGTTTTGAACTGGCAGACATTTTACTGCATTTGTAATTCTCACCTGTCGTTCAATGCCGAGCCGGGACAAAACCTTGAAAAGCAATTCCCCGGATGAATCACCGGTAAACGGAACACCTGTTTTGTTTGCGCCGTGTTTTCCCGGCGCAAGCCCAACGATTAGCAGCGTCGAAGATTGACAGCCGGAAGGGAGTACCGGTTGATTCCAGTAATCGGGGTGACTAATACGAAGTTGCCTGAACTGCTTTTGTAAGCGAGGACATCGTGTACAGGTTGCGGGATTCGCGTCAGGGAAATTGACCATAACCGTGCATTCTACTACGAACCCGTGGATGATCCGTCATCCTGCCCTAGGGGCAATCAGGCAACTGCCTCGGCATCAATGATGCCGTGCTTGATCGCTAACCGGGTCAGACCAACATCATTTTTAACGTCTAACTTTTCAAAAATACGATAGCGGTAACTGTTGACCGTTTTAGGGCTGAGAGACAATTTCTCTGAGATGTCTGGGGCCGCATGACCCATAATGACCATCAGAGTAATTTGCATTTCGCGGCTGGACAGCACCTCGAACGGGGATGCATCCTCTCCTCCGAAGGGCCGTAACACTAATTGTTGCGCAATTTCCGAGCTGATATATCGCTGGCCACTCATCACTTTCTTTATCGCGCGGACCATCTCATCAATACTTGCGTTCTTGGTGAGATAGCCTACAGCTCCAACTTCCATCAGCTTCGATGGATAGGGCTCGTCCTCATAGATTGTGACGGCTATTATTTTCAGGTCCGGGTCGACCCGCAGACATCGTCTGGTTGCTTCCAGACCACCAATACCTGGCATTTGCACATCCATCAAGACAACATCGGGCTTCAGGTCTTGCACCATATCTACCGCCTGTTCGCCGCTTTCCGCGAGCCCTGCGATTTCCATACCCTCTATATCCGAAAGCAGGCGCGCGGTCCCTACCCGCACCAGCTGATGGTCATCGACAACCAGGACTCTAATCAATACACCTCCTCATTCCTCGGCGAATGGGTATAGGAATCGCCGTCTTTTATTCAGTTCTGCCACCTAACATAAACCCCTTCTGTCAGGAATGGAAGCGGACGGGAGATGGCTGGGATTCGGCCTCAACCTGTCGCACAAACCTTCACACCTAATAACACTTCAGTTGAAGGCTTGTATTCCGGTCTGGGCGCGACCCAGGATCAGGGCATGGATGTCGTGTGTCCCTTCATAGGTATTGACAGTTTCCAGGTTCATTAAATGCCGTATCACATGATACTCATCTGAAATACCGTTTCCGCCGTGCATGTCCCGCGCCATGCGCGCAATATCCAGCGCTTTACCGCAGTTATTACGTTTCATCAGGGAAATATTTTCTACCGGGCAATTGTCTTCATCCATCAATCGACCGAGCCGCAAGCATCCCTGGAGTCCGAGGGTAATCTCGGTTTGCATGTCGGCCAGCTTTTTCTGGATCAACTGGTTAGCCGCCAGCGGTCGACCGAATTGTTTTCGTTCCAGGCAATAGGTTCGCGCCGCATGCCAGCAGAATTCGGCGGCTCCCATGGAACCCCACGAGATGCCGTATCTTGCCTTGTTCAGGCAACCGAATGGACCTGCCAGGCCCTGGGCATTGGGCAACAGGTTCTCTTCCGGGACTTCTACATTGTCCAAAATAATTTCGCCCGTCACGGATGCCCTGAGGCTGAACTTGCCCTCGATCTTGGGTGTTTCAAAACCTTCCATGTCACGTTCAACAATAAAGCCACGAATCACACCATCGAGCTTGGCCCACACCACCGCCAGATCGGCGATGGGAGAATTGGTAATCCACGTTTTTGCACCCTTGAGCAGATAACCGGATGGCGTTTTCTCTGCTCGCGTGATCATGCTGCCAGGATCCGACCCGTGATCGGGTTCCGTCAAACCAAAACAGCCCACCCATTCCCCGGTTGCCAGTTTCGGCAGATACTTCTGCCGCTGCTCTTCGCTGCCGTAGGCATAGATGGGGTGCATCACCAGTGACGATTGCACGCTCATGGCCGAGCGATAGCCGCTATCCACGCGTTCAATCTCGCGGGCGACCAGGCCATAGGAGACATAGTTGATATTGGAGCAGCCATATTTTTCCGGCAAGGTAGCTCCCAGCAGTCCCAACGCTCCCATTTCATTCATGATTTCCCGATGAAAAAACTCATCCCGGTTTGCCTGGAGAACCCGCGGCATCAGTTTTTCCTGGGCGTAATCCTTGGCGGTATCCCTGATCAGTCTTTCGTCTTCTGCCAGTTGGGCATCCAAGAAAAAAGGGTCGTCCCATTTGAACTCAGCCATTGCATCCTCTTGTATTGGCACATCGGCGGCGAGATGCTTACAATCTCACCCCCCACTGCGCCGTAGTAAAGCGCGCCATTATAAGTTCTGTATACAAGTGAATGATAGAAGGTAATTTTTATGGCCCTCGACGATGAAACACTCAAGCAATTTTTAGAGACCTTAGAGAAGTTCGTTGCCAAGCGACTGAGACCCCTGGAATCACAGGTTGGCGCCGATGACGCCATTCCCGAGGAAGTGATTGAGGAAATGAAATCCCTGGGTCTGTTTGGCCTGACGATTCCGGAGGAATATGGTGGCCTGGGGTTGAACATGAGCGAAGAAGTCGCTGTAGCCAGGGTGTTTGGTCATACCTCACCGGCCTTTCGTTCCGCCTTTGGTACTAACGTCGGGATTGGCTCCCAGTCGCTCGTGATTGATGGCACTGCAGAACAAAAGCAGCATTACCTGCCGAGGATGTCCACCGGCGAAATTATCGGCTCATTCTGTCTCACCGAACCTGATGCCGGCTCGGACGCGGCGTCCCTGAAAATGACCGCGGTAAAAGATGGCGACTGTTACCTTCTCAATGGTACCAAACGATTTATTACCAATGCCCCCGAGGCCAACCTGTTCACCGTTTTCGCCCGGACCAAAAAGGAAGAAAAAGGATCACGAGGCGTTTCGGCTTTTCTGGTGGATGCCGATATCGAGGGGATAAGTCTTGGGCAGCCTTATCGCAAGATGGGGCAGCAAGGTACCCATGTCTGTGATGTCATGTTCGATGATGTGCGGGTGAGTGCCGACAAGTTGCTTGGCGGGAAGGAAAATTCAGGTTTCAGGACGGCCATGAAAGTACTCGACAAGGGACGACTGCATATCAGTGCATTGAGTGTTGGGATTGCCGAGCGATTGATTAAGGATTGCGTCGCCTATGCACTAGAGCGAAAACAATTCGGGCAGCCTATCGCTGAGTTCCAGCTCATCCAGGCGATGCTGGCGGACAGCCAGACAGAAACCTACGCAGCAAGCTGCATGGTCCGGGATACTGCCAGGCGCCGCGACGCAGGAGAAAACGTCGCGGCCCTGGCAGCCAGTTGTAAATTGTTTGCCACGGAAATGGTCGGCCGGGTCGCAGACCGTGCAGTGCAGATATTCGGTGGCGCGGGTTATGTTGAAGACCATGGCATAGAACGATTGTATCGGGACGTCCGGTTATTTCGAATCTATGAAGGGACCTCGCAAATCCAGCAGATCGTGATCGCAAGGGACATGCTAAAGCGTGCCTGACTAGCCAGTGACAGACGGATACTGCCAACACAATGCGCCTGTGATACCGGGATAAATCATCCAAACTACCTTAGGTTATATCAATATCTGTTTGTTTTAATTATCTTTTATTTTACGATTCGGCATCCGTTTACAAGTAGACAATCCTGTAGGATCGTTTACCTAAACTCCCGGCGAGGATCTGTCACGACGGCTTGCGCAACAGGATCAGGCGTTATTTCCTTCGAACTGCTCTCAATTACCGGTCTAACTCTGCTCCACCACGGATGCCACCAAGGTGATACCTTTCAATATGAATTACAAGGCTGAAGCAGCAAGTGTCCGCATCGGATGGGAACTGGTGGAAAAAGAAGATCAGGTCAAGGGATGTGAATTCTCAAGAGGGCAATTCGTCCTGTTCAGCAGCGAAGAAATGAAGGTAATGGATGCCAGATCCACCACGAGATCGAAATTGCCGAATTCGTTCCGGTAGAATAAGTCAACCCTGTCTATGCTGAGACAGGTCAATTACCTCGGGCTGGATAAGGCTGCTGCACAATAACTTCCACATGATGAAATTGATTGAAATGCAACTGGTAAACTACCCGCAATAACAGGTAGCCTTATACATTCTTCACCGGCCAATAAGTACAAGAATGAAGGGATATTCAACTCGAGATATTGCTGAGTTGCTGGCGTTACCCCAGGAGACCATCCGCGAAATTGCCCGCGCGGGGATTCTCGCTCCTGACCGCACTCCAGGACAGCACTATCGATTCAGTTTCCAGGACATCATAATCCTGCGTACCGCCAAGGAACTTCTGAACGCCGGTGTTGGCAAAAGCCGAATTAACAGGACTCTGTTCCAGCTGAAGAAAAAGCTGCCTTCCAATCGTTCCCTGTCTTCACTGCGCATCTCCGGAGATGCGGGCGATGTCGTTATTCGTGAGGATGACAAGGTTTATAACCCGGAATCCGGACAGATTCATTTCGATTTTTCGATTGCGGATCTCGCCGGTACTGTGGCACCTCTCGCACGCCAGGCGGCAGAGGAAGCTGAAGGCAGCGAGCAACTCACCAGTGACGATTGGTTTGATCTGGGTATCGATCTGGAGGCGGTCAGCCCGGAAGATGCTCCAGCCGCTTACCTGAGGGCCCTGGAACTGGACCCGCATCACTCCGATGCCCACGTTAATATAGGCCGGCTTATGCAGGAAGCTGGAGAATACAGTACCGCGGAAGATCATTACCACCTGGCAATGGATGCAGAGCCTGATAATGTTCTCGCGGCATTTAACCTCGGGACGCTGCTCGAGGATATGGGTCGCATCCAGGATGCTATTGGTGCTTACAAGAAGGCGTCTAGCTTTGCCGATGCCCACTATAATCTCTCCAGGTTGTACGAACTGGTGGGCGAACATACAGAAGCCCTGAAACATCTGAAAACCTATCGAAGCCTGATCGAGAACAACTGATTAACCGTTTTTCATCGCTTACATAAATCCCGATAGGCGGTTGTTGAACCCAGGCCACGTCATTACTATGATCACTGGTCAAATGGAATTGTGAGGGCGTGATGGACAAACGAAGGGAACCGCGAATAGAGCACAAAATCAGGTTTTTTGTGCATATCCATGAGTGTAATGATAATCCCGATCTGGTCGGTGTTTCGATCGCCTGCGAGGCTGTCGATTTCTCAAGCCACGGTATGCAAATTCGAACTGATCGGGAACTGACGCCCAAAACCCTGCTCAAGATTACCATTGGCATTGGCGATCCGTTCGCCATGTATGTGCTTCGAGGCGAAATTCGCTGGGTAAAATTTGTGGACAATGAATATCACATGGGTGTCATGCTCATGGAGGAAGAGGAAGGCACAGACCTAGATGCCTGGGTTGAGCATTTCGACGCTGTGTCCTGAGGCCTGATCAAGGTAGAGACTCAAATTAAACAAGAACAACCACGCGTCCTGCATCCTGTCTGAGGAAACAGCCCGCCGGGTATCTTTCCTCGTGTGGACTTTCCCCAGGGAACGACGATCCAGGGAATGAATATTCAAAACTGATATGCCAAGGCGTCTAAAGGGTTCCCAGTCCCCAGTCATACCAGGCAACGATATTGGGGACAGCTTTATGCCTACCCTTCTGGCAAGATCTTTGGCGATACAGCTCAAATGCCTGTCGGACCGACTATCCACCCGGACAATGCCCATGCCCAACGTATCGACGTTGATCATGGCGACTACTCTGTCCGTGCGGTTGTCGCGCACATATGCTCTGGAGCCAAGCATTGCGGATTCTTCCGCCGCGAACGCAATAATTTCCCAGGTCGCCTCTGGCTTGATCAACTTGAACTCGTCGATCAAACGGCTGATCAGAACAATTCCGGACCAGTTATCTGCAACCCCACGCCCCCCGCCGACTCGGTCGTGGTGCGCGCCGACGACAATTTTGATGTCGTGCTTGCCCTCTATCCTGCAGATAATGTTGTGACCGGCACGCTCACCAACTTTCTGCTTCAGCAGCAGCGGACACCCGTCGCTGAAGTACTCCACAACCCGATGCTCTCGTTCACGGTTGTCCACCGGAGGCGTACTCAATCTGTCGAGGTCTATTTGATGGAGTTGGGATCTTTTGGTGCGGAAGCTCTCCGGGACACACTGCTCAGAGACAATCTGTGTCTTGCATGCACTAATCAGCACAACGAGAAAAAAAAGTACACCAGGTTGCATCACGAACCTAGCATTAGTGAATGACGGGATTGAAGGTTTCAAGTGCGACCCGGATGACTCGTTGGCCCAACAAAGTCAGCCGACCTCCGAGTCGATGCTCACCATCGTGGGTGTAATCGAAGGCATATTCCCGCCAGATGCGCCATTGACCCGAAACATCCCTGCTCAAGGAAACCTTGATCTGATGAACGGTCTGGTCCAGAAGCTGGACATCACACAGCTGGCACTCTTTCCTGGCCCCGAGAATAGCCAGCTCCTTACAACGCACAGCCGCCTGCCAGTAAAGAATAACCAGCCCGATCAGGATGACGATGATTAGTTCTGACATCTAGAAACGCCTTTGGACTCCAGAGTTACGACCATCAATGCTTCGCGACAGCTTCTTGTCTTCAGCAATCAATAGAGATTTCAGCACTAATATCGCCTGAAGCGATTAGCACTTCCCCTCGGTACCGTAATCGACAATAATTTTCCGCTGATCGACGATCAGGATTTTAGTACAACTATTACTGGTTTTTTTGGCCAGGGGTACACCCATGAAACTGGCACCGATTCCTTTTGAAAACTTCGATTCCCTGGTCCAGCGATATTGCCATGTGCCATTTTGCATGTTGTCTACATTGGATGGCTTGCCCAGTTCTTCTATGACTTCCTTTATATTTTTACCGAAATAGATCGCAAGTTCCTCGTCAACCT
>JACZXW010000116.1 GCA_022571415.1 Pseudomonadota bacterium | reverse complement strand
ACGATGCGAATAACTGGTGGGATTGCCTGGTTTATGGTGCGGTTTTTTATGTCCCCATTTACATGGTGACGTTCGTCGTCGGTGGTGCCTGGGAAGTACTGTTTGCGATCAAAAGAGGTCATGAGATCAATGAGGGTTTCTTCGTTACCAGCATCCTTTTTACTTTGATCGTACCGGCCTCTATCCCGCTCTGGCAGGTGGTATTGGGGATCTCGTTTGGAGTCGTTATCGGCAAAGAAATATTTGGCGGCACCGGCAAGAATTTTCTCAACCCGGCGCTAACGGGCCGGGCATTTCTGTTCTTTGCCTATCCGGCTGAAATTTCCGGGGACGCTGTTTGGACAGCAGTAGACGGGTTCAGTGGTGCGACAGTGCTGGGTATCGCCGCGCTTGATGGCATGCAGGGGATTGCAGCTTCCGGCCTCACCTGGATGGATGCCTTTATTGGAAATATGCAAGGTTCTATCGGAGAAACATCAAGCCTCGCGATCTTTATCGGCGGCTTCATTCTACTGGTCACCAAAGTGGCATCATGGCGAATTATAGCTGGTGTAATGCTGGGCATGGTCGCCATGTCGATGCTGTTTAATGCTGTCGGTTCTGAGAGCAACCCGATGTTTGCCATGCCCTGGTACTGGCATCTGGTGGTCGGTGGGTTCGCATTTGGCATGGTGTATATGGCGACCGATCCAGTATCTGCGTCCATGACCAATACCGGTAAATGGATCTTTGGCGCACTGATCGGTGTGATGTGTGTGTTAATCCGGGTCATCAACCCGGCTTTTCCGGAAGGTATGATGCTGGCGATTTTGTTTGCAAATTTGTTTGCGCCACTGATTGACTGGGCGGTCGTTCGCGCAAACGTAAAAAGGAGGCTGGCCCGTGTCTGACTCGGCGCATATGTCCAACGACTCACCAGGGAAGGGCTCTCCACAGAACGAGAAGGACTCCATAAAAAATGTGCTGGTGGTGGCACTGTCGGTCTGCCTTGTTTGTGCGGTTATCGTATCCGCTGCCGCGGTGTTGCTTAAATCGCAGCGGCTCGCCAACAAGGAGTTGGACCGTAACAAGAATATACTGATTGCCGCCGGCCTGTTTGAACAGGGTGTGACCCTTGAAGAAGAAATCGTTAGCCTGTTCGGTAAATTTGAGATTCGCGTGATTGATCTCGAGGAGCAACGGTTGCTGTCGGATTCAGAAGTCGAGCAAGCGGGCATCGATGTGTTGAAATATGATCAACGTAAGGCAGCTAAAAATCCCGAGCTGTCTATTGAGCTGTCGTCCGCAGAAGACATCGCGTCGATCAATCGACGGGCTCGCTACAGTATCGTCTATCTGCTGAGAAAAGACGGGAAGTTGGACCGTATTGTTTTACCGATCCATGGTTATGGTCTCTGGTCCACCCTATATGGATTCATTGCGTTGCGTGGCGATGGTAATACCGTATCCGGCATTACTTTTTATGAACAGCAGGAGACAGCAGGCCTAGGGGGAGAGGTCGATAATCCGGCCTGGAAAGCACTTTGGCCGGGCAAACAAATTTATGACGCTGACCACAAGGTAGCGCTAAAGGTGATTAAAGGTACGGTGGATAAGCGGTCTCCCAACGCCAAGCACCAGGTTGATGGCCTGTCCGGCGCCACAATTACCAGTCGTGGTGTACAGAATCTTATCCGTTACTGGCTCGGTGACAGTGCATTTGGTCCGGTGCTGCTTGGCTTGAGTGGGCGAGGATAGCGGTTAATGCAAGGAGCAGTTTTATCATGTCGAATGTAAAAAACATTCTACTTAATCCAATTTTCAATGAAAATCCTATCGGTTTGCAGATCCTCGGAATCTGCTCGGCGCTCGCAGTAACCACAAAAATGAGCGTGGCGCTGGTGATGTGTATCGCGCTGACCCTGGTCACTGCATTCTCTAACCTGTTTATTTCCGTGGTCAGGAACCATATACCCAATAGCATCAGAATAATTGTACAGATGACCATCATCGCGTCCCTGGTTATCGTGGTCGATCAGGTTTTAGGCGCGGTCGCCTATGAAATTAGCAAACAGCTTACGGTCTTTGTTGGATTGATTATTACCAACTGCATCGTGATGGGACGGGCCGAGGCTTTTGCGATGCACAATCCTCCCGGTTTGAGTTTTCTCGATGGTATTGGCAACGGGCTTGGCTATAGCGCTGTATTGATGATGATTGCGTCGATCCGGGAGTTGTTTGGCTCCGGCAGTCTGTTTGGATTTGAGATTCTGACCCTTACTACCAACGGTGGCTGGTACACGCCAATGGGTCTGATGCTGCTGCCTCCCAGTGCCTTTTTTATCATCGGCCTGTTGATCTGGGCGCTTCGATCCTGGAAAACGGAGCAGCTGGAACGATCGGATTACAAGATCGGTGGTCACACCGCCTTGTCTCGGGCGTAGGCGCAGAACATGTTTGAATATTACTTAAGTCTCTTTATCAAGGCAGTATTTATCGAGAATATGGCGTTGGTCTTTTTCCTCGGGATGTGCACGTTCATCGCCATTTCCAAAAAGATCGAAACGGCCATCGGACTTGGCGTCGCCGTCATTGTCGTGCAGGTCATTACCGTACCTGTTAACAATCTCATCTTTCAGTATCTTCTGGCTGATGGTGCACTCGCCTGGGCCGGGCTGCCGGAAGTTGATTTGAGTTTCCTCGGTTTCCTGAGCTATATCGGCGTCATCGCGGCCATGGTACAGATCCTTGAAATGTTCCTGGATAAATATGTACCGGCCTTGTACAACACCCTCGGCGTGTTCCTTCCCCTGATCACGGTGAACTGCGCAATCATGGGCGGAAGTCTTTTTATGGTGAATCGTGGCTACGACTTTACTGAAAGTGTTGTCTATGGCATCGGCTCCGGTCTGGGGTGGGCCCTGGCCATCGTTGTGCTGGCGGGAATTCGTGAAAAGTTGAAATACAGTGATGTGCCTGAAGGTCTTCAGGGCCTTGGCATCACGTTTATCACTGTTGGATTGATGTCCCTTGGGTTTATGTCCTTCGGCGGCATCTCTCTTTGAGCAATTCTCAATAGGACTTTGCGATGAGTAACGAGATTTTTCTGGGGGTAGGCATGTTCACGGGCATCATTATGATGCTGGTGCTTGTCATTCTGCTCGCCCGAAAACAACTGGTCAGCACGGGTCTGGTGACCATTGATATTAATGCCGACCCGGAAAAGGCATTGTCTATACAGGCAGGAGGAAAACTGCTTAATACTCTTGCCGATGCAGGCATTTTCCTGTCTTCTGCCTGTGGTGGTGGCGGCACATGTGGTCAGTGCCGCTGCAGGGTTCTCGAAGGTGGCGGTGCCATGCTCTCTACAGAGGAAGGCCACTTTACCCGGGGCGAGGCCGGAGAAGGCTGGCGCCTGAGCTGCCAGACAGCCGTCAAGCAGGATCTTAAGATCGAGGTCCCCGCCGAATTTTTCGAGGTAAAACGCTGGCAGTGCGAAGTGATTTCCAACCACAATGTTGCCACTTTCATCAAGGAACTGGTGCTCAGGCTGCCGGAAGGGGAAGAAGTTGATTTCCGGGCTGGCGGCTTTGTGCAGTTCGAAATACCTGCCTACCATATTGACTATAAGGATATGGATATCGAAGAACAGTATCACGCGGATTGGGAAAAGTTTGGCGTGTTTAATCACCAATCCACTGTCAGCGAAGTCACGATCCGGGCCTACTCCATGGCCAACTACCCTGATGAAAAAGGGGTCATGAAGTTTAATATCCGCATCGCCTCTCCACCCCCCGGTACAGAATTTCCGCCGGGGGAAATGTCGTCCTTCCTGTTCACCCTGAAGCCCGGGGACAAGATCACGATTTTTGGCCCCTACGGTGAATTTTTTGCATCAGAAACTGACGCCGAGATGGTGTTCATTGGTGGTGGAGCAGGAATGGCACCCATGCGAGCCCACATTTTCGATCAGCTGCTGCGGATAAATACGAAAAGAAAAATAACGTTTTGGTACGGTGGTCGAAATCAGACCGAACTGTTCTATGTGGATGATTACGACAAACTGGCCGCCGATCATGACAATTTTGAATGGCATGTCGCGCTATCCGACCGGAACATTGAGGGCTGGGAAGGCCATACCGGCTTTATTCACAATGTCCTCTATGAACAATATCTGAAAGATCACACATCCCCTGAAGATTGCGAATATTACATGTGCGGCCCGCCCATGATGAACTCCGCCGTCATCTCCATGCTGGAAGACCTCGGCGTCGAACGCGAAAACATTTTCCTCGACGATTTCGGCGGTTAACACTCTCTGTCATCCTGAGCCCTCAGCGAAGGATCTCGCTCTTGGAAGATCTTGCTTCGAACCCGAGATCACGACAAGGGACTCCCTCTCCGCACCGGTGTAAGACTCGGCGTCCCCATACATCCATGTACGCTGCGCTTTGACATCCATGTCAAAGATGCTGCCGTGAGAGGACACCTTGCCGAGATCTCTTTTTTCCTTCTGGTCTCCGTCTGCTTTATTTTTCCAACGTATGAAGAATGCGTAAATCAAAGATACTTTTAGTGAGCCTAGGGCCGGTACTATGGCCACCACGCTCCGTTCGTGTCTGGATTAATAGGTAAGTTTCCCAGCCTTGCCCTCACTTCCGAGCTTGTGAATTTGATTGTCTCTCACTATTTTTTTATGCGGGTGTCGCACATGAAATATGCAATAAGACCGCTGACATTTTGTTGCTCGTAGAAAGTGAAGCTTGGATAGTATTTGAATAGTTCAGAGACAGTAGAGATCACGACAAGGTATTCCCTCACAGCAGCATCCGAGGCAGGGACAGCCGAGGCGAAGCGTCCCATGGATGGGCGGGGCCGCCGAGGCTCGAAGCGGTGCGGTGAGGGAATACCTTGTCGTGATCTCGGGTTCGAAGTGAGGAGTTCCAGATCGAGTAGGGCGAGATGCTTCGCTTGCGGCTTTCGCGAGTCGATCAGGTTAACTCGGTCTTGTGGCTAGGGTGTATTGCCTTCTTCCATTTTGGTTTCGCTGATCCGGTATCCGGCTTCAGGCGGGATGCACAGATAGTTGCCGTCATCGCGTTTTTCCATACGCGGAAGAACCGGGACGATTGTCCTTGCCTTCGCCATCTCAAGTGCCTCCTTCACCGAACTGCTTTCACCCAACATTTCAATATTCAGCCGGGTCGGAAAGATGATGTTGTATTTTCCTTTGTCAGCGCCGTTAAGTGCGTTATCGGGAGAAATCCAGATTGAATCGACGGATTCATGACCATCGTGGTTGGCGATATGATCGTTCGGCGACCTGGCCAGATAAAAGTGCGTGTCGAATCGTTTCGGCATCATATCCGGCGTTATCCAGTGGGCGAACGGCTGCAGTTGATCGCACGCCAGAGACAGGTTTTCCTTTTGCAGAAATTCCAGCAGAGAGATTTCACCTTTGTTCAGGGCATCTCGATAGTGCTGCAGAGAGGCCAGACGGTCACCCGAAACAAGGTCGGCTTCTCCGGGGATCCTGGCCAGCAGAATGCCACATTCTTCAAAGGCCTCTCGGATAGCACCTACCATTAGTGCGCGGGTGGCGTCATCCGCATCTGCGGCGCCATCGCATTGAGCGCTGACCTCAGCATCTCCCGGATCTACTTTGCCACCGGGGAATACCAGGGCACCAGAGGCAAAATCGATCTGATGATGGCGAACCACCATAAATACTTCGAGGCCGTTTTGCTGATGATCGCGCAACATTAATATCGTTGCAGCAGGGATCGGGGTCACTGGTTCACTCATCGATAGTCCTGGGTAATAGTTTTATCGGCTTCTTTCGACAAGAATTTTCCACGCGTGATCTTCTTTTCGCAGGCGCAGGACCTTGTTGGTCACATCACGGTAAAGGTTGGACTGATAGGTTTGTTTGAAAAATACATCGACAATGTTAGTTTCCACTATCGAGAATTTTTCATAGACGATGCTGACGTCTATATATCGAGGGCGGGTCAGGCGTGAGCGTCGCAATGCTTCCCAACGTTTGCGAGATAATTTTCCTGGAACCTCGAAATCGTTTGAGTAGTTGCTGAGATATTGCGGCACGTTTTTATCTGCCCAGGCTGCTTTCCACAGATCGATCGTCTCCATCAGCTGTTGTTTTACATCATCGTCAGTTACGATCAGGATTCGATGAGTCGTCAACACTTCCTTGAGTAAGATTCCAAATGATTCTACGGTGTTATG